>JBHIDV010000091.1:0-8878 GCA_046760285.1 Sedimentisphaerales bacterium | reverse complement strand
GAAACCGCTGTTCGATACTCGATACTCGATACTCGATACTCGTCGAGAATCGAGAAACGAGAATCGAGTATCAAGAATCGAGTATCAAGTTTGTAGCGTCCTAATTGTGGTTACGGCTATCGTTGCGTTAGCGCTCCGACTGCCGCGATTGCAGCAGCGTCCTATGCACACCGACGAGGCGGTTCATGCTATAAAGTTTGGCGAACTGCTGGAGCAGGGCCGTTACACCTATAACCCTTATGAATTCCACGGCCCCACCCTTAACTACTTGACTTTGATACCAGCTTGGCTCAGCTCCACCGGGAAACTGACCGAGGTCAGCGAGTTCACCTTGCGGATTGTACCTGTTTTTTTCGGGGTGCTTTTAGTATTACTACTTTTGTTCATGGTCGATGGCTTAGGTAGTGTTGCTTCAGCTTACGCCGCGGTGCTGACTGCTATCTCACCGGTTATGGTTTTTTACAGCCGATATTACATCCAGGAGACACTGCTGGTCTGTTTTACTTTTGGAACTATTGCTTTCGGCTATCGCTACACGCAGACAAGGGATATCATCTGGGTAATACTATGCGGTGCTTGTCTGGGTCTTATGCATGCTACGAAGGAAACATCAATCATTGCTTTTGGCTCGATGTTTTTGGCTGTTTTACTAACGCGATTGTGGGAAAAACCCCCAGTAAAACTGGGGGCTAAATATTTATTTTTTTGCCATCTTTTTGCAGGCCTTTCAACCGGCGCATTGATTTCAGCACTGTTTTATTCATCGTTTTTTACCAATCCTAACGGAATTTGGGATTCTTTTCGCACCTATGCCACTTATTTTAACCGGGCAACAACTAATAGCCTGCATTTTCATCGGTGGTATTACTATCTCAAAATGCTAATCTATTCCAGATATGCCGCAGGCCCCGTCTGGAGCGAAGCGGTTATTGTCTTTTTAGCTGTGGTTGGTTTCATAGTTGCAGTAATCCGAAGGATGCCTTACGGCAGAGCAAAAAACGTGACCCATGGCCCACAGCCTGTGGCCCGTGATTTTAATCTGCTCAGATTCATCGCTTTCTACACTTTAACAATGACTATAGTGTATTCCACTATCCGGCATAAAACTCCCTGGTGTATGTTGGGCTTGTTGCATGGCATGGTTCTATTGGCGGGTGTTGGAGCTTGTACGGCGATAAAAATGGCACAGCACATTTTGCCCCGCCTGATAGTTATTTGCTTGTTGATCGCAGCTTCTGGTCACCTGGTCTGGCAGACCTACCTGGCTAACTACGTATATTATGCTGACCCTCGCAATCCATACGTTTACGCTCATACGACTACGGATGTCTTTACCATGGTTCAGCGAATAGAGGAAATAGCTGAGGTTCACGAAGATGGCAAGGCCATGGAAATTCACTTTATTTGTCCTGATGAGCATGACTTTTGGCCTTTTCCCTGGTACTTACGGTCCTTTCCAAATGTAGGTTACTTCAATACCGTGACCGATAGGGTCGTTTCTGCATCTGTGATTATCGCCTCTGCCAGCGTAGAGCAGGAGCTTCTAACAAGGTTGTACGAATTACCTCCACCAGGACAAAAGAGGCTGTATGTGCCCCTTTTTGATACCTATATGGAATTGCGTCCCCAAATTGAATTGCGCGGATATGTGCCTAAAGACCTATGGGACCGCCTCCAACAACGACAAAATCCCGCCTCAAAGGTGGGGCTAAATATTTAGCCCCACGTTTTACGTGGGGTCTTTTTCTTTTTGGTAAAGAAATGACTCATCCACAGATGGAAACTCATTTTGTCAAGGGCCATTGGGATTTAATCTCTGGAATCCACCGCTTTTCACACCAGGCGATGGCGACCACTTTTGAGGTTTTGATCCAGCATGACGATGCCAGCTACGCCCAACAGGCGGCTGGTCAGGCTTTCGATGAGCTTGACCGACTCGAATCTGAACTCAGCAGATTCATTGAAAATAGTGACATCTCCCAGATTAACAACCTCGCTGCCAATCAGCCTTTGCAGATTGGACTACGTGCATTTGAATGTCTGCAACTGGCCACCAAGATTTATACTGAAACCGGCGGAGCTTTTGACATCACTATTGGCTCCTTGCTTAGCTGTTGGGTTAACGAAGATAAGACCATGCGCACGCCATCTCAGGAAGAGCTGGATATTGCCCGACAGCGTACCGGCGCACACCTTATAAAATTAAATGAAACTGAGCATACGGTCCAGTTGCTGGCCAGGGCCGTGCAGATCGACCTCGGCGGCATCGGCAAGGGCTACGCCCTTGACCAGATGGCTGAGTTGCTGCGTGACTGGAGCATTGATACCGCTTTGATTCATGGAGGCTTCAGTTCGGTTTTAGCCCTCGACTCTCCAGCCGAGACGAAAGGTTGGCCTCTTACGTTAAGCAATCCTGGCAATCGTAAACAGACCTTAGCCTACCTTCATTTGCAGGCTCGGGCCGTGAGCGGCTCAGGCTTGCAAAAGGGCCAGCATATTATCGACCCACGGCAAGCTCGCCCGGTCGAAGGTAAACGAGCTGCTTGGGCTTGCGGGCCTGATGCCGCCACTGCGGATGCACTTTCAACCGCCTTTATGGTTATGTCCCCAGATGAAATCGAGCAATATTGTTTGCGTCATCCCGAGGTTCAAGCTATGGTCATAATTAATGACCGAGACACAGAGAAGGACAAAACTATGCACTTCGGTCCCTGGAATAAAGGCGATTTACTTATCGGATAGCGTCCGCTTGATAGCTCTAATTTCAGAAAGGACAGGCCAGGGAATCCGGGAAAGTTTCAACCGACTATCAGGATCACAGACCCACGCAATAGGAAATTCTTTTATTCGATAGCCTTGTTTTTGTGCACGCAGAATGATTTCGATATCAAACATGAAACCGTCACTAATACACTGGCTATAAAGTTGCCTGGCGACATCGCCTTTGTATATTTTGAAGCCGCATTGCGTATCGGTAAGGCCGCGAGGGATTTGCAGCAGCTTATTTACTAACCACTTAAAAAGCCTTGAAGAAATCCGCCGACCCCAGGGCTGAGCTTGTTGAATGTCACTTTCTATTAGTTTCCTCGAACCATGTGCAAGATCGCAGGACCCGTCTTTTAGCAGCTCTAAGCCCAGCAAAGCGTTCCCGTAGGGCACACAATAGCCGCTGTCTGCGAACATCACATATTCGCCGCTCGTCTGCTTTATGCCTTGGCGAACAGCGTAACCTTTGCCGCGATGCTGCTGGTAGCGAATGACCGAAAGTCGCACACCTGGCGGGACTTTAACACTTTTTGCAACTTCGCAGGTTCCATCGGTACTGCCGTCATCGACGACTATAATTTCTCCTTGGAAATTATTACCCTCTAAAAACTCTGCCGCCATTTTAATGTCGCGAGCAATCTTTTTGCTTTCATTAAGTGCCGGTATGACAATAGATAAATCCATACGCTTTATTATAAGGCCTGAAAAGTGTTAAGCAAAGGTGAAAAACAATGTCTGGTTATCGAAGAAACCACGGATAAACTATGAAACCGGAGCAGGGTCAAACAGAAACCTGAACATAGCGTCACCATGCTTGCAGAAACGCTTAGCAACTGTAGCCGACTTGGGTGGCAAGGCTTGCTGCTCAGCCAAGGCCAATATTCGATCCTTGATCTTGAACATAATCCGGTTGAATCTGTCCTTTGGGATCTCGTCTCGAAGATGCCAGATGTGAAAAAGCCACTTAAAATCAGTCAACAGCGCTTTTCCGAAGCGTTTGTCGGCCTCATTGGGCAAAGTCGTAAGAAATTTGATGTCCCGAATCAAATGAGCCAGGCAAAACTGCTGAATCTTATCGGCATATTTGACATAAGCACTGAACAAATCGCTGACTATCGTACCATGGTAAGTTTCACCGAGGACATCCTTAAGTACCTGAGAAGATCGCGATTTGGCAATGTAGAAAAAACTGATGGCCGAGGTACAGAAGACCCATATCCAGTATTTTATGCCCTTGTCTTTCCCGCCGGACTCGTCAATATTCAAGACCGGCTCGGTAGGAAGGTGCTGTTGGAGTTGGTCATAAGGTTCAGCCAAGGCTCTATTGACACGCTTAACCACATTGCACAGATGGCTGCGAGCAACGTTGATATTCAAGATTTCACGACAAAAGGCCTCCAATACCACTGTAAGAGGTATGGAGCGAACCTTTCATGTAGCCCCTCAAAGATTGCAGACGCGGCTGGAACAATTGACCTTCAACTATACCGGAGGGAAGTTTGGCCCAGACCATTCGTCCGCATACCGGACAGATAAAACCATGCAAATGGTATTCAGTAACCGTGACAGGACCAGGACGAAGCTCGGCGGTCTGTTGAATCTTCGGTTTATCAATTGGCTGACCGGGGCCTACATAGCCGCAGTCACAACTATCAGCGTAAAGAGGGATCTTCTTGTCAATTTGATCCTGCCGGAAGGCTGTCGATTGACCCCTTTATGGCCAGGTTGTCCGTCTTGATGACGGGGACCATCGGATGGTTTGGGTTTAGGCGGCTTAACAATATCCGAGGACAGCGGCTTGGAAGAATTGAAGGAATTCTTCGAGAGTATAGCTACCTTCTCGGTAAGTTTCACTACTTGTTCAGTAAGTTCAGCGTTGGCTTTGAGAAGTTCAGCCACTTGCTTTTCAAGTTCAGCGATGCGCCGTTTATAAAATTGTTCGCGAGTAGATGTCAATTTCTGTCCTCAAGGTATTTGGTATAGATATTATTAGTCGAGAGTAGCCCACTGCTTGAAAAAATAGTTATTTTGCCAATTGAACGGCAACTTGGAATGTGTTGCGAAACCAATTAAAGATGGACGTTTTGACGTTGGGTGCACTATCCAATACGTTCAAAATACTCGTGAACGGTTACAAAAATTTTTTGTGGGTCTTTGCCGCAGTTAAAGAACTACCTTACCGGCCTAAGACTCGTCGTTCAAGTTTTAGCAGCTTTGCCTTCAGATTTTTTACACCGGGAGCAGAGAAGCCGCCGATTTTACCATCGCTGCGGATTACCCGATGGCAGGGAATTATCAACGGCAGCGGATTTTTAGCAAGAGCGCCGCCCACCGCTCGAACAGCGGTGGGCCGGCCTATTTCTTGAGCTAAGGCCGAATACGTTACCACCTGGCCGAATCTAATCCTGCGGCAGGCACACAAGACCGAACTGCTAAACGGACTAAATCCGTTAAGGACAATGCCAACAGCTTGACTAAAATCTACGTAAGCACCTTCAAAATAAGCGGTTATTTGTTCTTGCAGCGGTCCAAATAGGTTCTTGTCGAACTGGATACTGGATACTGGATACTTGATACTGGATTTATGATTCAGCAGCGAAAGATTCTTTCGGAGCTGCGATTTAACCTTTTCAGACTCGGATAGAGGTAGGCAAGTTCGATAGAGAGCGTATTCGGTGCCCGCAAGGCCGAAATAGCCCCATTTCGTCTTGAAAATCGTATATTTTAGCGATTTTTGCATTTTCGATAGTGTTATAGTCGAAATATGATATGTAATCAGCCAAATTTGTTGACGCAAGTGCAAAATTCTGTTAGTTATTTTGGGTTTTATGAAAAAGCTTGAAGAGCTAAGAAAACGCATAGACGAGCTCGACCAGCAGCTTGTACAACTGCTCAATGAGCGAGCTGGCGTTGTAGTAGAGATAGGCAAGCTAAAAAGCAAGGCTGATAAGCCTATCTACGCACCGGACCGTGAGAAGGAGATATTGGCCAAGATTGCCCAGGTCAATAAGGGTCCGCTGCCGGATAAATGCCTGGTGGCCATCTGGCGAGAGCTGATGAGCGGCTCTTTTGTGTTGGAAAAGCCGTTGCGAATCGGCTATCTTGGTCCGGGCGGCAGCTTCAGCCATACTGCAGCCATGCTCAAATTTGGCCAGAGCGTCGAATATGAGCCGTTGGCGGATATAAAAAGCATCTTTGATGAGGTCAGCAAAGGCCATTGTGACCTGGGCGTTGTGCCCGTCGAAAATACCACCGGCGGCGGAGTGATTGAAACGCTGGATGCCTTTATAGATTCGGACGTGAAGGTCTGCGCCGAGGTACTAATGACGATTCATCATAGCCTTCTGGCAACTTGTTCGCTGGCGGAAGTCAAGACGATTTACTCCAAGCCGGAAGTGTTCGCCCAGTGCCGAAACTGGCTAAGTGCCACTTTTAAGGACGCGCAAACGGTCCCGGTGGCCTCTACCGCCAAGGCGGCCCAAATGGCCGTTGCCGAACCAGAAGAGGCCGCAGCCATCGGCTCCAAGGTAGCTGCGGAGCTGTATGGGCTGAAAATCGTCTGCGAAAATATCGAGGATATTGCTAATAATATAACCAGATTTTTAGTGGTCAGCCGGGAAGATGCAAAGCCGACCGGCGAAGACAAGACCGCTATATTGTTTAGTACCGCTCATAAGGCCGGTGCCCTGGCTGATGTGCTCGATGTGTTCAAGCAATACAATATCAATCTGACCAATATAGAGTCCAGGCCCAGCAAGAAAAGGCAGTGGGAATACTATTTCTTTGTGGATTTTATAGGACACAGGGCCGACGAGCACGTCCAGAAGGGACTTGCCGAGGCCCGTAAGCATTGTTTGCAGCTTTCGGTACTGGGTAGTTTCCCCAGAGCAATAGAGCTGCTCTGACCGTTGCGTGGTAACTGGTGATTGGTAACTTACGTTTAGCCGTCGCCGGCACGGCGACAGGTCACGAAAATAGGAGATTCTTATGAGGAAGCCATTTGTGGCTGGTAACTGGAAGATGAACACTGACAGTCACAGCAGTGTGGAGCTGGCCAAGCGCGTTGCCTCTGGGTCTTCGCAGATAGCAGGTCATAGCGTTACCGTAGCGGTCTGTCCACCTTTTGTTTATCTGCAGTCCGTAGCCAAGGCCCTTAGCGCATCGAGTGTCGCGGTTGGCGCTCAAGACGTTTATTTTGAAACTAAAGGGGCTTTTACCGGCGAGATAAGCGCATCAATGCTTAAAGATATTGGATGTAGTTTCGTCTTGTGTGGGCATTCGGAACGCCGGCACGTGGTAGGCGAGACCGACGAACTAATAAATAAGAAAGTTACTGCTGCTATCGTAGGCGGGCTTTTGCCGATATTATGTGTGGGTGAGCTGTTAGCTGAGCGGGACGCCGGCCAAACCGAACAGGTGGTAACTCGGCAGCTCAAAAATGGTCTGGCTGATTTAAGTGTCGAAAAAGTATCAGCGGTAACCATAGCCTATGAGCCGGTCTGGGCCATCGGCACCGGCAGGACAGCGACGCCACAGCAAGCCCAAGAGGCACACGATTTTACTCGAAAGCTACTTGCCCAGATGTATAATGACCGGCTGGCTGAGGAAATCCGCATCCTCTACGGCGGTTCGGTGAAGCCAGCCAACGCAGCGGACTTGATGCGAAAGCCAGATGTAGATGGGCTGCTGGTCGGCGGAGCAAGCTTGAATGCAGAGGATTTTCTGGCCATAATCCAGGCGGCAGTGTAACTGAAAAGGAAAAGAACATGGCTGTTTTTCCATTGCTGGCAGTAGGTTTTATTATGAAGGTGGTCGCCGTCCTTTTTTTTCTTTGCTCGGTGGTACTGATTCTGATTATTTTGATTCAGAAAGGTAGAGGCGGCGGTTTGAGTTCGGCCTTTGGCGGAGGTATGGCCAGCGGCATTCTGGGTTCCAAAACCGGTGACTTTTTGACCTGGGTTACAATAATTCTGGTGGGTATATTTCTGTCTCTGGCAGTGGTGATGGCCAAATACTACAAACCTACTGTCAGCGAATTTGGCCAGGACCAAACGGCTCTACAACAGCAGCCGACAGACTTAAACCAACCGCTACCGACCGACTATAATGAGCCTGGGACCACCGATGTCAATGAAAGTACCGATACAAACTCGCCTGGTGGTTAATTCCGTAGTGCGTGACGCATCGCGCGCAAACAGATACACAATACGAATTGAAAACGTGATGCTATGATAAACAGTATGACCGGCTACGGCCAAGCAGAGGGGGAGGTTAATGGTATAAATTACGCCGTCGAAATTAAAACGGTCAACAATCGTTACTTGAAGACCAATATAAAACTGCCGGAGGCGGTGGCATTTCTGGAGGAAGATATTGAAAAACTTCTACGGAAGAATTTGTCTCGCGGGACTATAAGCTATGTCCTCAGGCTCAAACAGGTATCAGCGAATGCACTATTTGATATAGATGAGACGGCCTTACGAGCCATTATGGACAGATTGACCCGGCTTACTTCCTCGGCTGATGTTAAGGTGACCATTGATATGAGCAGCTTGTTAAACTTACCCGGGATTATTCGGCCCACGTTGCCGGATAAAGAAATGGCCGAGCAAATTAAGGACGCCGTCTTAAACATTACAAAAGAGGCGGTAGAAAAGCTCAAACAAATGCGAGCTGCCGAAGGGAACTTCTTGGAAGCCGATTTGAAAAATCATCATCAAGCAATAAGGCAGGACCTGGAGCGAATCCGTGCTCGAAGTACTGCGATTGTGCAGGAATATGCCAGGAGACTAAAGAAAAGGGTCAATGAACTACTAGCCGAGGCAAAGCTAAAATTGGATGAGGAAACACTGGCCAGAGAAGTGGCGATTTTGGCCGACAAATCTGATATATCTGAGGAGATTGCTCGGCTGGATGCGCATCTGGCGCAATTTGCTGAGAGTTGGCAGGCAAACTCACCTCAGCCGGGAGCCGGACGCAGATTAGACTTTATCACTCAAGAGATGCTAAGGGAGGCCAACACCATTGCCAGTAAAGCCTCTGACGCCGAGATTATCCACTATGTGGTCGATATTAAATGCCAGATAGAACGCATTAAAGAACAGGTTCAAAA
>JBHIDV010000090.1:0-8926 GCA_046760285.1 Sedimentisphaerales bacterium | reverse complement strand
GCTGGCTTGGTACGGTGCTTTTACTTGGCGTCGCGTACTGGCTGTACCGCACCGCGCGTGGAAAATGAGTGACGAGTGACACACGCGTCCCTCATCCATCCCTTTGACTTCGCTCAGGACAGGCATCCATCGTTGCTGTGGATTCTTTCAAATGACGTATTCTCTCCAGGCTCGCAACAAATTGTTCTTGGGCCTTTTCCAGATAGGTATTTACCTCGTCGACGTAGCCATCAGCCGAGGCGGACCAAACCCGATTCAAATACCGCTCGCCGGCTGCAAAATAGCTCATCACATCGGCATAAGCGTTCAAACCGTACACCTGTGAAATGCTCTCGCGGGCCTGGACAAAGGCTGCCAGGTCCTCAGCAAAGAGTTCGTCGATGCGGCCACGCATGTCATAGGCGTTGATAGATTCTTTTTGGGCATTGAGCTTTCCGATATTCTCAACGATTCGGCTCAAGCTCGCTTCGATAATTTGCATATTGGCAGCTAATTTGCCTTCGGCTCGGCCTAACTGGGCACGACCTATACGCACTAATACTATGCCGAAAGCTGCGACTGCAATTGAACTGACAAAATAGCCCCATCGGACCGACTCGAGGTCAACGACCGCAGCCAGGGCGCCGGCCAAAAAACCGACGGTAATCATCAAGTATCCCAGCAGTCTCATATCACAAATTGCCGATTGCCGATTTGCGATTGAGCAGAAAAAATCGAAAATTGGAAATCGCAAATCGCAAATTCTTTCAAAAATGTTGCTACTAATCTATTATCCCGGCGATAACGAAATACAACGCAAAGCTAACCCCGACCAGAGCTTCGCCCACAATCAAACCTGCGGCGATGGGGATACCCACCTCTTCACTGAATCGTGGGCCTTTTTTCCAGTCCACAATCAGCCGCAGCACCGTTCCGATGCTATAGGTCAAGACAATATGGAATGGCAAATAAAAGCCCAGGCCGACCAAAATGCCCAGCCCACCAACGCCGCTGGCGCTAAGCAGAGCACCAAGGCCGGCTCCGGCAGCGTACTTGCCAATAGGTACTTGGCCACCCAGGATGGCCCGCATAGTTTCTGCCAGAGCTGTGGCCTGTGGTGCAGGCAACTGTTTGCTGCCCAGGCCGTACGCCTTGTCAAGAACAAAAATGAGCAGCATAATCACGACAGGACCCAGCCAGGTGGCCAGGAATTGTCCTGCCTGCTGTTTTCTTGGAGTGGCACCCACCAGATAGCCGGTCTTCAAATCGAGCATCAGGTCGGTGGCCTGGGCCATGGCCACGCACGCGGCTGCTCCGACCATCATCGAAGAAATAATAGCTGCGGCATCACCAAGGCCGCTGGCAACGACAATCAGAATGGTAACGGCTATAAGAGTCATGCCGCTCATTGGAGACCAATTTGTCCGGCCGATGCATTCGGATAGAATCACGCCTGCGACCCATATCCAGGCGGTGCCCAAAAGTGCCATCAAGGCACCTCGGAGCAGGCCCATCTGCTTAACTGAAAGAACCGCAACAGCGAACAGCAGTATCATTGCGCCGGCAATGCCGATATAAAGCAAACGAATTGGCATCTCGTCTTTGGAAAGAGCAGTTTTGGCCTTGGCCGCAGTGTGCATACTGCGGACGGCACTTACAATCAGCGGCAAGGCCAGAGCGATGCCCGTCAAGGCTCCGCCTATTAGCATGCCGATGCCGACGGGTCTAAATAGTTCCAAGCGGAGATAATCCGGCACCGTCACCCCGATAGTCTGTAGCGTCTGCGGTGACGGCAGCAGTCCCATCGCAGCCAAGAAAGGCGCCAAAACCCAGTAGCAGGCAAAGCCCCCAATAATGAAGTACACCCCACCTTTTCCACACAAAAAGCCGACCCCGACCGTTAACAGAGAAACGTACCATATCCCGTTCATATAGTCGGGCATTCCTATCAACTCACCGAGATTCCATTGCTCGAACTTTGCGGCTACGACAACGATATGGACAACGGCACTAAGGGAAACGGCTGTGAGCAGTAGCTGAGCCTTGCGAATGCCCGCACCGGGGGATTTTAGCACAGTCGCCACCGCCACACCGCCAGGATAGGTAAGCCGCTCAAAATCAATCATCTGCTTACGCAGTGGGATGATAAATGCTATACCCAGAATACCGCCGGCAATGCAAGAAAAGACCATCAGCACAGGATTAAACGCGGTTTGGCCCAAGATAAATAAAGCCGGGACGGAGAACATCATACCGGCTGATGCACCATTGACGCTGCTGGCAACGGTTTGATTGATATTGTTTTCGACGATACTGCTTCGGCGTAAAAGTCCCCGCAAAATTCCGAAGCCCAGGATAGCAGCTAACTCCGACGATTCGTGCGAAAAACCCAGAATCAAGCAGGCATAGCCCATACTGATGGTAATTATGATGCCCAGTCCGTAGCCTACCAGCACTGCTGTTATTGTAAGCTCTGGGTAAGGGCCGGTGCGAATGATTTTTCCATCGATACTTTCCGTTTTTGCCACGGCTGGTTTTCCTGCTTAGGAAAAACCCCCAAAATAAATTTTGGGGGCTAAATATTTTGTTTTATTACGGCCCGCCGTTCGGAGCGCAGCGTAGAACGGAGAGGGCGGGATTCGAACCCGCGGTCCACCTTCGGCGGACACCGGTTTTCGAAACCGGCTCGATAAGCCACTCCGACACCTCTCCAAGCTTCAGGATACCCGGATATCAGGAAACCTGATACCCTGATAACCTGGTTACCTATCTTACTCTACACGCAACAGCTTAGTATTGCAAGAGAATAAGCTGCCGATTGCCGATTTACGATTGTCGAATGCCGATTGAAAATTGAAAATCGTAAATCGGCAATTTATTTTGGTTAGCTTCGAATTATTAATTATATTTTATTTGACGGTTTGTATGGAGGCTCTGTGCGCCCGTGATTAACTATGAGTTGTAAGTTGTCAAAAAAAGTGACCCGAAGCGCGCGGCGTATTATAGGATGCCTGAGGGCTCCCGCAAGACAGGGTCCCAAAAATGGTCGGTGATTAAGATTTGAGATTATGATGAGAAAATTTGTCATCCTTGGCTTATTGCTATTGCTTGTTGGTACTGTAGCGCTTCAGTGGGTCCTCGCCGAGAAAAGAAAAGAGCAAAAGCAAGCTACTTATTATAAGTTGAAACATAATTCAGAGCTAAACGAGCATCTAAAACTTTATAAGCAATGGTTGCGGTTGCCGCCGGAAGAGCAAACCGAACTTCCCTTGGGCCTGGACAAACACGGCAAAACCAAAACGAAAGCTCAACTGTTACAAGAACAGACAGAAAGACTCAAAGCGGACCTGGACAAATTGGCCGCCGGTGAGATGGACGCTTATCCTTATGCTGATATTCTTTACGGCGAAAACTGGCGAGACGAAGTAAGCAAATACAAAAAACGAAAAGAGCTGAGAGAATTTATCCTTACCGGCTCTATTGTATGTACCTCCGTAGGGGCAACGTTCTTTGCTTGCTGTTTGTTAATATGGACCGCTCGGCTTGTTATTAGAGGTTTGTCTCGCTGGAAACGGTTTTTCGCCGGCGTCATCAAAAATCGCATTTTGGGACAGGATGAACAAGATAATCCTGTAAATCCTGTCCAACTGAACGAAGCTGACGTGGAAAAAGATGAGGAGAAATCGCAGATACCGCTGACTCAACTGCTGGGCCTCGGTGACACAGCTCGAGAACTTATGGCTGCGAGCGTAGAGAAAGAAACCAAAATTAAAGCCTCAGCGGTCTTTGCGAACTCTGCAGTTAAAAACGCCGACCAGCCGACTTTTTCTACGGGCAATGAACCTCACACTAATAATTGTAAGTTCAAACATAAACTGGGTTATTCAGAAACCTGTCCGCCTAAAAATGCTGCTAATATCGATTCGTTGCTTTCAGACGAAGAATCCATCAAACCTGAAGCGTGTTTGGCAGCGGTGATAGAAGCTCCGAAGATAAATACGATACAGCTCGAAGATTCGCTTAAGAACCAGGTCGAAAATTTGGAAAAACAGGTCGAGGAGATTAAGCAGATAGCCGGTGATGCCTCTTTGCAGGAAGCTACAAAATACCAAGTAGCTCAAGACGTTCAGCAAGCCGTTGCCGAGCAATCAAGGCCGATTAATAATACGCTTTCGGAATTAGCACAGCAGGTGGCAGCAATTCGTGAATACGCCTCTTCTCAACAGGATAGGGTCAAAAAACTTCAGGAGGGATACGACTTAAATATTATCAAAAACTTCTGCCTGCGGGTCATCCGCTGCATCGACAATCTTGAAAGTTGTATTAGTAGGCAATCTGAACAAAATAATGACACAACGCACCTCAAGGAAGCACGAGATGAGCTGCTATTTGCTCTGGAGTCCAGCGGCGTGGAACAATTTGAGCCTGAAATAAATAGTGACTATCGCGGACAGGAAAAACAGGCAGAGGCTGTTAAAGATAAAGTTTGCTGCGACGACCCAAGCTTGGCAGGCAAAATTGCAAAGGTTATTAAGCCCGGCTATCAGTACTTTATTGATGAGGACAATGTCAAGGTAGTACGTCCAGCTATGGTTAAATTATTTGGTTAAGTTTACTAAGGGGCCAGCAAAATGGCAACCCAAACGAGAATAAGGGGTGAAAGATGACAAACTTAGTAGGCATAGATCTCGGAACAACTTTTTCAGCGTTAGCGTTGCTCAATGCCATCGGCAGGCCTGAAATAGTCCCGAATGCCGACGGTGAAAGACTCACGCCATCCGCGATTTTTTTTGATGAGGACAACCCCGATATAATCCGGGTAGGCGTAGAGGCAATTAACGCTCGGCATCTGAACGCGCAAAGGTCCATTCGTTGGGTAAAGCGGCACATGGGAGAAACAGATTATCGCAAGAACATTGATGGAAAGGATTGGACAGCTGTGGAATTATCTGCGTTGATTCTGAAAAAGCTCAAACAGGAATGCTCAGCCGAGCATGGTGAAATCCGCGATGCGGTTATTTCTGTCCCTGCACACTTTGACGAGGTTCGCAGAAAAGCGACCATGGATGCAGGCACTATGGTGGGGCTGAACGTGATTGGACTGGTCAACGAACCCGTAGCCGCGGCGTTGTATTATGCCACCACCTGTGAGGTCTTTGGCAAGGTTCTGGTTTATGACCTGGGCGGAGGAACGTTTGATGTGACTATAATGGAGGTCAAGGGACACCAAATGGACATTATCTGTTCGCAGGGTGACCATGCGCTTGGCGGCATCGACTTTGATCAGAAAATATTACAGATTATGGAACAAAACTATAGGGATAAATTTGGGGCTGAGCTAATTCATACCGATGAGGATAGAGCAAGGTACGAAGACGAGGCTGAAGATATTAAAAAGACCTTGTCGCGGCGTCCCGTGGCCAAAAAGATGCTCTATGGACCGGTGGGCAGTCTGAGAGTGGAAATTGCTCGTGAGATGTTCGAAGAAGCTATTTCTTCATTAATCACCCGCACTGATATCCTGCTGGAAGTGGCTCTGGAGGAAGCAGGTCTTGAATCCTCCGAAATCGACAAAGTACTTTTAGTAGGCGGCAGCACCCGAATCCCGTTGGTCCAACAACGACTGGAAAAAATGTTTGGATTTGCACCTGAGGCAAATGTCAATGTAGATGAATGTGTCGCACTTGGTGCGGCTTTACACGCTGGATTGACCATGCTGAGAGAAAAACCTGATGTGGTTCCAGCGGGAATTACCAGTGGACTAAAAGATATTCACCTCACGGACGTCTGTAATCACAGTTACGGTACCATTTGCGCTCCTATCGATAAGGAAACCGGCCGACGCGTGATTCAGAATCGTATCATTCTCCGGAAAAATACACCCTTGCCTTGCGAAGCCTCACAGATGTTCTATACCATGTCTGAAGGACAGACGGAGGTAGAGGTGACTATAACCCAGGGCGAAGATACCGCGGTGGAGTACATAAATAAGATTGCCACGCACAAATTTAAGCTTCCCCCGAATAGACCTGCTGGATGTCCTATTAAAGTCACTTACAGCTACGATGTAAATCAAAGGATGCATTGTAGGTTCGAGGACCTCCAATCTGGCAGAACCCTGGAAGTTGATTTTTGCTTGGACCAGGATGGCGAAATGTCACCAAGTGATATAGGGCAAAAGGGTGAGCAACTGGAGGTTTTCAAAATCGAGTAGTCACATTGCAGGTGCAAAAATGGCCGGATTCTTGATTGCAATTCTGATGGCGATGTTGGCACCTGCAGTAATGATTTTTCTAGGGCTGCCTAAGGACTTCGAGATTCGTAGTCTAATTGGTCGCTCCAGACTTCCAGAGTTAGTTCGTAAGGCCAAATTTCGAGATTTCATTAGTCACGTTAAGCTTACAGAGCTAATTAACCGCCTCAAGTTTTTGGTCTTGTGCAAAGTAAACTCTTGGTTCGCGCCGCGAAGTGGCAGCTCTGACCAGAATATCCAGCCTTCGGCCCAGCCTGACCTTACAGTCCTTAATTGTCGTGTTCAACTAACCAAGCAAAAGGAGGGAAATTGCGTATTTAATGCTTTTACCGTGCAAATTGCCGGCTCCATTCATGCCCTAAGTGTTCCGCCAGAGACAGACACGACTTTACGGATTTCGATAATAGATGTGACAGATGGAATAGACAAAGCCAAACCAGTGCGAGCCAAGGTCAAACAGTGGTCTGCCTCAGGCGGACCTGTGTTTTGCTATAACATCGAGCTGGGCAAACTTCCTCATCAAGTAACCACTCTATCTGATTGGACTACGGTTGCCCAACTAAATATTGACCAGTTAGAGTTTGCCCGCAAAGGAAAAAGAAACCTGCAACTCAGTACATCAATACTATCTCGGCAGAGCGGCCAAGAGCTTGCTCGTGCAAAATGCAATTTTACCTATGACAATCCCGAATTTGGCTATATTGATTTGCCGGAAAATATCCAGCGCAGGAAAACCTTAGCGGTAGCGCTGGCATTTGCCGTCAGTGCCGCAGACCAAAAATTATACGACTGCGAGATTGAACTTATAAAAAACTGGGCCAGAGAGGCCTTCGATGCGGCTCGTACATCTGATAAAGCCCGACGTAACCTCGAAAAGGCGCTGGACAAAACCGTTGACTTTTTCTGCGATGGCAACCAGCTAAACATTTATGAAATTTGTAAAGAAATTGTTGAAATTGCACCCCTTGCAGACCGCTACGACATTTTAGATCTTTGCTTGCATGTAGCACAGGCTAACGGCCGCGTCGCTGCTGAAGAATTGGCTATCTTGAAAAACTTAGCTAACTGGCTCCAAGCTGACCCGCACAGGTTCCATACCATGATAGAGAGAACCTTGCCGATAACGCTGCATCAGGTCAAAGATGCAGAAGTGATCTTCGGTGTCACTTCAGATATGAGCAAGGAAAAGACTCGCCGGCAGCTAAATAAACAGTACAGCAAATGGAATTCCAGAGTGACAAGTTCCAACCCTGAAATTCGAGCCCAGGCTGATCAGATGCTTAAGCTGATCGCAGAGGCCAGAAGTCAATTCATAGGATAGGGTGGGATAGGAAATCAGGAAAAACTAATCCCTCGGCTGCGCTCGGGACATGCCTGATACCCTGGTAACCTGATGTCCACTACCTGATGGCCCGATACTCTGATACCCTGCAACCTGATATCCTGATAACCTTATTTGCTGGAATCGAGTTTGACAATCTAATCATTTCTTGTTATCATACCAAAATGCTCGTTTGACAATGTTATTGAGAACAAACAGATGCCTGAATTTGCCTCAAAAAAATTCAAAGAATACTGGAAAAGGACCGAGGTAATTAGAGAATATCAGCGGATGCTCTATACCTTCGGAGATATGGACCTGCCTTATGTATTCGTTGCTGAGCACAGCCGATTTAAGGATAGGACGGCTGTAAGAAAAGGCGTCATTCTACTTCAGAAACCCCAGATACTGCTGCCACCGTATTATGGTGGGCCGCAGTTCAAAGAAGGCTTTGAGCACGCAAATGCAATTCCTCCCGAAGCGGCTTATCTTTTTAGAGCTATGAAGCTGCCCTACTCCCTTATAACCAATAAGCTGGTAGCTGAAGAACAGATCGAATATGGCAGCCTACAGGATGTTTTAGATAGATTCGACCGAGAGATGGACAGCCAAGAGGACTCGGAAACCGGCCTTATAAAAGGTGTCCTGGAGGGAGCAGACGTCTCTTTGATGAGATATTCATTGGGCCTGGTAATTAAATCAGCGCCGGGAAACGTGAAGGAGTTTTTCGAACACATGCGCAGACAAAGGGGAGAGCCGATAAAGCCCGATGAAAGAATTACGGACGAAGACATAAAAAGATTATTCGAGTAGCCCCGCACCAATTGTCCTGCTGTGCAGCTTCCAACCGAGCAAATGAGCGGCAAACCCACATCTCCAGCTCAATTGGTGCGGGGCGCTTGGCTGTGTTTATTTGTCTTTATTTCTTTAGGATAACGGGTTTGAGGCTGCTACCTATCGTTTAAGGATAGATGGCAATAGCATACATAAGTCATAAAAAGCCATTACGAAGGAATTCGTAGTAACTTAATAGGAGGGGGGATAGAGCGTAGGACAGATTATGGGTGGATGGATGCAATTAAGCGTGTACAGTAGCGTAATTTGTCACGGCGCTGCAGCCGTTTCTCTCGGCAATGGCCAGGATAACGTAAAACCGAACCCACACCCAAAACCCTTGACAGAACTATATAAGTATATGCTTATATACTTATATGGTATCTCATGCCTTTACTTTTTAATTTGAAGCTTACGGCTGCAGCTTATCAGTAGCGGTCAAAAATACCTTCTTGTGGTATCTTGCCTAATCGACTATACTATATACGTGTTCGAATCATGTTTGTTGAGGTGGTGCTCACATGTTGGACATGATACTG
>JBHIDV010000089.1:0-8961 GCA_046760285.1 Sedimentisphaerales bacterium | reverse complement strand
TTATGCAGGATTGGCAGGTTATGTACGGCAAAGACGCAGCAACCGGTCGAGATTACGCATTTATCACCTTCTCCAATCCATCCCAGGGCCAGTCCTGGTGGGTGGAGATTGACTTGGAGACAAACCTGCCTGTGCGTGCCAAGGGATGGCATAACACCCGTCGTGAAGGTACTCCTTCTATGAATTTCCAAAGAATTATTTTCTTCGAAAAACTTCCTGATTAAATATTTGAGTTTGAGATTCCTGAAGGAGCTACAGTGATAGAAGAATAGCATAGCTGATTCACACTCGTCTAATCAATTTATAAGCGCTGCCGGGCGAATTTGCTCGGCGGCCTTTTTTATGCGCAAATGTAAAACCGTGAAATTTGGCTTGAAAATCCTGTGAACCGGAGTAGTGTCAATCCGCGTTAATCCGCGTCTAAATATTTGTGACAGGATTACAGGATAACCAATTAACTAATGAAATGTATCTCTGTGTTCTCTGTGACCTCTCTGGCTTGATTTTTTTCATTATATTATTAGATTTTTATTGAAAAATTGGCAAAATTTGGTAAAATATACAAAATATATGGGGGGAATGATTCCTGCCAGGAGCGGGAAGCACGCGGAGACTCGCACGAAACGTATCAGCAGATACACGCCAAGGGTAAGTCCAGCCTGTAGAAGCCACATATCAAAACGATGTATGAGGGACGAGAGATGATGGACGAGCCATGTAGGGTGCGATATTTCGCACCTATTCATCTACGGCGAAGCGCTCCGCTCAGACGAGCGTAGCCATGGTGAAGATAGAAAGACAAAATAGTGAAATCAGGTAATCAGGATAACAGGGAATCAGGATGAAGGATATTCTACTCTACCAAGCAAAGAATATGAAAATGGTGCGAGGTTTCGCACCCTGCGTTCCACGTTCTACAATTGTCGAGAATCCTCTACAAAATGACCCTATTTTATGCAAAACAAAGCCAATTTGCGAAATAGTCAAATGAATGTAAGAATAATCATAACAAGGGATTATGAGAAAAATATGAACAGGACACTTGGTGAAAACAAACCCAATCAAAGCCAATTTGTGTTCTTTACCGCAGAGAACGCTGAGTATGCAGGGAAGAAAGATATTTGTGTAAGTGATTGTTCAATAAAGAAATACACTCTCTACCCTATTTCTCCGCGTTCTTTGCGAACTCGGCGGTTAATGAAAAACAAACCCAATCAAAGCCAATTTCAAGACAGAGGTCGGATGACAGACGACGGAAGACAGATTAGCCCTGCCACCTGTGGACAGGGCGTCCTCCGTCCTCTGTTCGCGGCACGAGCTTATTGACAGGATGAAGCTGATTTATTACTATTGAGCAAATATGTTTTTGTTAAAGCCGAATTGAAAAGGAGTAAAGTATGAAGTCAAGAAAAGCGAAAGCACTTATTGTATTGCCAGCAATTATCCTGCTGTTGAACACTGCTAATGGTCAGCTCCTGGAAATCCCTGAAGTGCCCAGGGATAAGGTTATCTGCTTCTGCCTGTACACTGTCCACAATAATATAATGAAGATGACGGCACAACTTTATCCGCTAAAAGATGGCGAAGATAGAAAGGCTCGGCTCGAAATCAAGAAAGGCCGAAAGTGGAAGCAAATAGCCAAAGCGCGAGTAATTGAGGACGGCTGGACTGCTCATTTTCGCGTCGAGAACTGGGATTCCACGAAGGATGTTGAATACCGAGTCGCTCACGGCGAAAATGCGTATTATACGGGGACGGTTCGCAAAGACCCGGTCGATAAAGATACGATTGTCGTGGCTGCGTTTACCGGCAACTCGATCAACCCAAAGCACGGCGGCGACATGCCAAAAACCGACATCATCGAGAACATAAAGAAACTCAAACCTGACCTATTGTTTTTTTCCGGCGACCAGGTCTATGACCACTACAAGCATTATGCAGCCTGGCTTAAATTCGGCAGAGACTTTGGAGAAATCATTCGCAACATCCCTACGGTTACCATACCCGACGACCACGATGTAGGCCAGTCTAATCTGTGGGGTGCAGGAGGAAAAAAATCCAACAAGCGGTCAGGCCCTGATGGCGGATATGCTGCGCCGGTCGAATATGTGAAAATGGTCGAACGTGCACAGACCAGCCATCTGCCTGATCCATACGACCCAACTCCGATACAGCGGGGTATCGGAGTATATTATACCGCTCTTACTGTGGGCCGGGTAAGCTTTGCGGTTATTGAGGACCGCAAATTCAAGACAGGGCCGGAAGGTCTTGTCCCCCAGCAGGGACCCCGGCCCGACCATGTTACCGACCCCAACTATGACCCGAAGAGTCTGGATGTGCCTGGCGCTACGCTACTGGGTGAGCGTCAGCTTAAGTTTCTTAGGGCCTGGGCAGCCGACTGGCAGGACTGTGACATGAAATGTGTGCTTTCACAAACCGTTTTTTGCGGATCCGCTCACCTGCACGGAAAGTATGATTACCGGGTATTGGCTGACCTGGATTGCAATGGTTGGCCGCAAACAGGGCGAAACAAGGCACTGCGAGAGATGCGCAAGGCATTTGCATTTCACCTCTGTGGTGACCAACATTTAGGGACCTTTATTCACCACGGTATCGACGAATGGGACGATGCGATCTATTCATTTTGTGTCCCTTCCATCGCCAATCTGTACCTGCGTTGGTGGGCGCCGCTTGAGCCGGGCAAGAACCGTGAGCCGGAAATGCCGGAATATTTAGGCCAGTTCCAGGATGGGTTAGGAAATAAAATCACTATGTTAGCAGTTGCTAATCCTGGAGAAAGGAAAGACCACGACAGGTTGACGATACGGTCAGCCGGTTTTGGAGTCGTCAGGTTCAATAAGAAAACCAGGAAAATCACGGTCGATTGCTGGCCCAGAAATGTGGATATTACAGACCCCAGTGCTAAGCAGTATCCCGGCTGGCCCAGGACGATTGACCAACTCGATAACTATGGGCGAAAAGCGGTGGCGTATCTGCCGACAATTAAGGTCACCGGCATGACCAACCCTGTTGTGCAGATAATTGACCAGACCAGTGGTGAAATCGTCTATACTCTGCGGCTCAAGGGCAGGGCGTTTAGGCCGAAGGTTTTCAAGAATGGCAGGTATACTATTAAGGTTGGCGAACCCAAGACTGGAGAGATGAAAACCTTAAATAACGTGGAATCGCTGCCGCCAGGGAAGAGTCAGATACTAAAGGTGGGTTTCTAAACTACCAAACGGTTATAAATTGTGGCGGCATTATAAAGGCCGTGGGCTGGCCACCCACGGCCAACGGCTGTTACATATTCGCCCCCTCCGAACATATAAGTATATACGTTAGCAATTATGAGCGCTGTGCAAACCCAGCCTGAGTACCGCTTAGCCGCCAGTTTGAGGCTGCCTGTCTTTTAGCTTTTGATTTATGAATTCGCCTGCGCGCCAGACGGCCTGCTTGCCGAAATCAATGCACTTGTGCATCCCCTGATTAAAGGATTTTGCGAATTCGTCTGATTTGAGCGCTGAATATACAAGGCCTTTTTCATGGAGCTGATAGACTTGACTTTCAGGCACGGGTGCTAAAGTATAGATTGCGGAGGCAAAACCTGCGAAATAGACTATCAGCAGAAATATGAATTTGGTTCTCCAGAGCCTCATTTACTCCCCCCTTTGAAGGCAACTTTTTTACTTGCCTCTGCGTCTCTTGACGCAAGTCGAGGCAGCAGGTCGGTCACCCCCCCAGCGGTCCTTTGTATCTGTCTCTACTTAATATTTAAGATAAAAAACAACAGATGCCAAACGTAAATTTGAATTTGTGTTCTTAGTTTTTTGTTTTTAGTTTTTATCGCGGAGATATGGTATAATTTCTAAGGGAGTTTTACGCATGGATAAAGAAATTGTCAAAATAGCCAGGCTTTATGCCCAGAAAGTAAAAAGTCGTATGCCTGTAAGTATGGTGGTTCTTTATGGCTCACACGCCAGAGGAACTGCCCGAAAAGATAGCGACATAGATATTGCTGTGGTGGTGGATAAGTTTGATGGTGATTACCTCCAGACAAGCGCCGATTTGTTTAATCTTGTGCGCACTGTAAATAAGCGCATCGAACCTGTGCTTTTGTGCCGTGAAAACGACAAAAGCGGGTTTCTGGAAAACGTGCTAAAACAGGGCAAAATTATTTACAAGTCGGAAAATTAACACTGTTTTTTAAGACTCATAGTCAAATTTATATTTGTCAGTTCTTCGCAAACAATTTTTGTAGCTAACCTCTCATGCTCCAGTCAGTTCTTTATCAATAACCTTTCTGAGTGTTCTGCATACTGTTGCTATTTGGTCTTTAGTCAGATTATTATAAAATGGCAGGGCGATGGTGCGTTCACTGACGGATTCGGTAATCGGGAAATCGCCACGTTTATAACCGAATCGCTTGGCCATAAACGGCTGCAAATGTACAGGTGGAAAATAATTTCCGACTTGAATATCCCTGTCTTTCATAGCTTGTAAAATTCTATCGCGCTGCTGAGCAGAGAACTCGTCCGCCAGCCGGACAACAAAGACAAACCAGCTAATATCACAATCATCCGGCTCCATAGGTACTATCAATCTGTCATCGTCTGTGAGCATTTCTTGATACCATTGCGCCACCTGTCGGCGTTTGGCCTTAGTTTGCTCGATTCTTGAAAGCTGTACAATGCCCAGCGCACAGTTGATGTCACTAAGTCGAAAGTTATAGCCTAACCGCTTATGACTGAGCCAATCGTTGTCTTTGGCCCTGCCTTGGTTGCGAAGCGACACACACATATCTGCCAGGTCATCGTCATTGGTCAAAATCATTCCGCCTTCGCCGGTGGTTATTTGCTTATTGGGATAAAAGCCAAATACGCTCATGGTGCCGAAGGTGCCGACTTTTTTCCCGTGCAGTGCAGAGCCCAGCGCTTCACAACTGTCTTCAATGACGCTCAGATTGTGTTTTTGAGCAATACTGCAAACTTTATCCAGACCAGCAGGATTACCGAAAACCTCTACCGGCAGAATAGCTTTTGTCCTATTGGTAATCTTGGATTCAATTTTTGCCGGGTCAATGTTCAAACTTACCGGATCAATATCAACAAAGACAGGTTTGGCACCGGCCATCATGATAGAAGTAGTCGAGGCAATAAAAGTAAATGGGGAGGTTATGACCTCATCACCCGGGCCGATTCGGTGTGCTAACATGCACAGAAACAAGCCGCTGGTGCCGCTGTTGACAGCCACGGCTCGCTTTGTGCCGATGTAGTTAGCGAAGGCTTGCTCAAATTCTACAAGTTTCGGGCCCAGCGATAAATCTGGACTGCGCAGCACTGCACAAACCGCCTTTATTTCTTTTTCGGTGATGTCCGGCCGAGACAGATATATTTGCATGAGAGAATCCCTGCAACAAAGCTCACGACTGATAAGGGCAAAAAAGTATAGGCAATTTATGCCTTAGGCACTTACAAGTTGTGCACGTCCGTATTGTACTGACTGTAGTCGCAAATCGCAAATCGCAAATCGCAATGGCGATAAGCGATTAGCGACAAGCGATGAACGCTTATGGGACGTGGCATTTTAAAGATAGTTGTTTATTGGCGAAAACAGCAAAAATGTGGTGTATGTATTAAACGGCCTTTAGTTTCAGGCCGAATTAAAATACGTCTAAATACGAATAAATAGCGGGGCTGAAAGAAATGGCAAAAGGGAAAAATGTACTGACAACGGGTGATGTAGCCAAGATTTGTAACGTGGCTCCTCGCACGGTCTCAAAGTGGTTTGACTCCGGCCAACTCAAGGGTTATCGCATACCCGGCAGTAAGGACCGCCGAATACCGGTTAGCGAACTAATTCGCTTTATGAAAGCACATAATATACCTGCGGTAGGACTTCCGGTAGGCAAAATCCGGGTCCTTATAGTAGATAGCAATGAGCAGGCAGCGGCGGCTCTGGCTGAGAACTTGAGAACCAGAGCTGGTTATGAAGTGCAAACCGTCCAGAACAATTTTGAAACCGGGGCCACCACCCAGAGATTTGCCCCACATGTTTTATTGATAAACCTTTTGGCTGAAGGTATAGATGCAGCAGGCATTTGCAAAAGCATTCGTGATAATGAGGATTTGCAGACCATCAAGGTCATGGCCCTTTCGAACCATTTAAGTGATTCCGAGTCCATGGCTTTGATGAAGAAAGGCTTCGATGGCTACATATCCGATACTTCAGATGCCGCGGAGGTCATCAGCAAGATCGAAGAAGCAACTGCAATCATCTATTAGTCCTGCACCTATTATCAGGGGCATATCTAATAGGTGCGGGACCAACTTGCTCTGGACTATGAGCAAGCAAAAAGGCCAGCAGGAGAGACTGGCCTTTTTTGTGTAGCGGTTATTTTTCTTTTAGTAATCTTTGAAGCTTCTCATCCATTCTGGCCAGTCAGTGGGCATCACGCCTCCGGCTACAGTCCAAGGGCCATTGATGTTGAACTGACGATGCCACTTCATCTTCCACAGCTCCTTAAGCCCTATCTTTCTGGCAGACCAATCCAAAAAAGTAGCATTTATAAATCCGTTGTGCCGGTTGATGCAGAAATGCATCATTTCTTTATTGTAGCCCAGCCACTGACCATCAAACTCAGGAGGTCGGATTCGGTTGTTGTATGGGTCGCTGCTTTGGTAGAATGGTCCACCTCCCCTCCACATAGCATCGGCAAATATC
Source organism: Sedimentisphaerales bacterium (assembly GCA_046760285.1). Taxonomy (GTDB): domain Bacteria; phylum Planctomycetota; class Phycisphaerae; order Sedimentisphaerales; family Anaerobacaceae; genus JBHIDV01. Next base: position 2,241 of record JBHIDV010000089.1, on the reverse strand, counting down.
GGTATACGATCTCCACCTTTAACATCTTTGCTCTTCCAGTTCCATTTAGTCGGACGGCCTTGACAGGCCGTCTGCCCCGGCAACGGCTTGTAGATCCAGCAATTTCCTCCGTAGCTGCATTCTTCACGTCGGTCGCCTACTCCACCGCCGCCCTGGATGTAGGTGTGAAACGGCCCGCCCCAGGCTGAGCCGCTGGGGTGACGTTTCCTGGCCATCGGGCACATGAGGATCTCCGTCCTGGTCTCATACTGGGGCCGCAACGCTACTATCCACGTCCCACGCCTCCATCCCAGGTAGCCGCTGCCACCTTTGATCTCAGATACGGGGAAGTAGCCGTCGTTTTCATCGCAGTACATCGACCAGATAACGCCCCAATGGTGTAGGTTCATCAGACAGGCGGTCGACCTTGCTTGCTTTTTGGCCCGGTTTAGTGTCGGCGTCAATATCGCCATCAATAAGGCAATGATAGCGATTACCACCAAGAGTTCTATCAACGTAAAGCCTCTTAGTCTATACATATTCATATTCCTCCCATCTATACATCATTGATATGATGGCTAAAACCGGCTTTTGGTTCTATTAATATACCGTAAAACTGATTTTTTTGCAATATTGAAAATGCGGGGGGAAAATATTAGTTCGGTGTAACTGTCGTTATGGGTAGTTGTAAGTCTTTATAATAAAAAAAATTATGCGTTTTTACAATCTTATCAACACACTTGCGAAATTTTTTGCCAAAAATTTTTCTTGAAGGGAAGGCGTTGTTTTGGTATAAATAAACAGAAGAGGGTATGTGATTTTTTGCTTCTGAGTTGCCGGATTTTCTACGGGTTTTCCTAAGAGAAACAAGTTATATGGTGCCAGGTACAGAACAATAAAGCAGGCTTTCTGCTGCAGAATCAGTATGATTATTCGAGATTTAAATTCTTGAGGGAAGGAGGTAAGTCGAAGCCTAAAATTTGTATTAAGAAAACAGATTGGGAAGAGGAAGTTTTTATCGGTTGTTTTATTGGTGTTTTGGTGTGGAGGCCAAGCAAATTGTTATTCTAATCTTTTTGTTGGAGGAAGAGTATATGCAAGAAAGATGGTTCTTAGTTGTTTGACTCTTTTTGTTCTGTTGGATTCTAAAATCTTGCAGGAAGGAGGACAATGATGTGTAGAAAACTGATCTATTTAGTTTCTGTTGTTCTGGTTCTGAACCTGGCCAGTTACGCCTCGGCGGAGCTGGTGGCGCACTGGAAGTTAGATGAGGGTAGTGGTGACACAGCCTTTGATTCCTCCGGCAATAACTATCATGGCACCCTGGTTAATAACCCAGTGTGGGTGGCAGGAAAGTTAGGCGGCGCACTCGACCTGGAGGCCGGCGGCTACGTGGCGATTCAGGAAATGAACTACTTAGGCGGCGGTTTTCCAGGCGGCCCCTTTCCGGAATTGAGTGTCTGTGCCTGGATTCGCACCAGCAGTTCAGGTAACCAGTTCATTGTCTCGTTTGACCGCAACGAGTACTATCGTTTGTCAATCGCCACCACTGGCTCTGTCGGTGCAGGCGAGGTAGGCTGGCATGTGTATACCGATGCCGGACAGATGGACTACCCCAGCACAAGACGCGTAGACGATGGAGAGTGGCACCACGTAGGCGGTGTCTATGACAATGGAACCGCGACGATTTACATCGACGGCGAACCAGAACCCTCGGTGACGCAAGGCACAACCTGGGGCAGGAACAGAAACGTCCGTTATGGCTTTATTGGTAGAAACTCCGAAGCAACCGCCTTCAATGGAAGCAGCAGCGGCAACCCCCTTGATGGCCCCGTCGACGACGTGCGCATCTACCACAATGCACTGACGCAGCAAGAGATTATACGGGTCATGAAAGGTATATCGCCGGAGGCTTCTAACCCGAACCCTGCTAATGAGCAAACAGATGTAGTGCGAGATGTGACACTTCGCTGGACACCGGGAATTTACGCTCCGGCAGTAAGTGGGCACAAAGTCTACTTCAGTGAGAACTTCACCGACGTCAACGAAGGCATTGGCGGCATCAGCCAGGATGCCAATAGCTATACTCCAGCCCAACTGCTCGATTTCGGCAAGACTTACTACTGGCGGGTCGATGAGGTCAATGGCCCACCTGACTATACGGTATACCCAGGCGAGGTCTGGCAATTTACAGCCGAGCCATTTACTTATCCCATCGAGAATATAACCGCCACCGCCTCCAGCCAGTTCAACGAAAATACA
>JBHIDV010000088.1:0-8976 GCA_046760285.1 Sedimentisphaerales bacterium | reverse complement strand
TCGTCCCTCGTCCATCGTTGAGACCACCGCCGGCAGATGTATATTCAATGAGATACTTCCCGAAGGGATGCCGTTTTATAATACGACCATGTCTGGCAAGAAACTGAGCCAGGTAATTAGTGACTGCTTCGAATTTGCAGGTTCGGCTGCAACTATTGAGCTGCTGGACAAAATAAAAGATTTGGGCTTTAAGTATGCCACACTTGCCGGGCTGAGCTTTGGTCTTACCGACCTGAAAATTCCCACCAAAAAAGCTGAGATTATCACTGAGACAGAAAGAAAGGTCTCCAGAATCGAGAAGAACTACGCTGAAGGTGTTTTGACCGACCGCGAAAGATATAATCAGATTATCGATGCTTGGACCAATGCCCGGGTGGCGGTTACCAATGAGATGATACGCGGACTGAGAGAAGATACTAATGAGGATGGTACGCCGTACTTAAATCCCATATATCTTATGAGCGATTCCGGTGCCAGAGGAAGCATTGACCAGATTCAGCAGTTGGCAGGCATGAGAGCATTGATGGCTAAGCCCAGCGGCGAGATTATCGAAACCCCCATTAAATCAAACTTCCGTGAGGGATTGACCGTTCTGGAATACTTTAGCTCTACGCACGGAGCACGTAAGGGGCTGGCTGATACCGCCTTAAAAACTGCTAATTCGGGCTATCTTACCCGCAAACTTATTGACGTGGCACAAAATGTGATCATTATTGAACGAGATTGTCAGACCTTACAGGGTATTACCAAATCCGCCATAGGAGTCGGCCCTGATCAAGTCGGCGGAGTACCACTTTCGCAGCTTATTATCGGAAGGACCGCCAGAGATAATATCCGTAACCCCATTACCGACGAAATGATCGTTCGTGAGAACGAGGTCATAACCCCGCAGGCCGCAGCAAAGATTGAAGCTTTAGGTCTTGATGCCATCAGGGTTAGATCGCCGCTTACCTGTGATAGTCCATTTGGTGTTTGTGCGAAGTGTTATGGCTGGGATATGAGTACCGGCCAATTAGTCGAAGAGGGTTCAGCAGTGGGCATTATTGCCGCCCAATCCATCGGCGAACCTGGTACTCAGTTGACGTTGCGAACATTTCATACCGGCGGCGTCGCCTCCAGAGCTATTCTGGAACGCGAACAGAAAGCCACCCATGCAGGCAAGGTACAATACCGAGATATAAACGCGGTCTCGGTCAAACGCGAAGATGGTACAACGCAGCTTGTTGCACTGAAGCGTAACGGTGAGATAGCTATTCTCGACCCAAAAGACCGGGAGCTGGACAGGTTCAAGGTACCCTATGGCGGTACTGTTTTGGTCAGAGACGGCCAGAAGGTTAAAGCGGGCGTAACACTATTTAGATGGGACCCGCACCGCGCACCAATCCTGGCTGAAGTGCCTGGCCTAATAAGATTCGTGGATATCATCGAGGACCAGACCGTTCAAGCTGAGGAACGAGGCACGAAGGACGGGGCCCCCGACGAGGGACGTCATCCATCATCCGCCGTCTATCCTCCATCATTAGTAGTAATCGAACATAAAGGGGATAAACATCCACAGATTATCATAGAATCTCCGCCGGCGGAGGGCGCCGAGCCCGGAAAGATTCTGGACGTTCACTATCTGCCTGCAGGCGCCAGAATTGAGGTTGCCGAGGGCCAACGGGTGCAAGCTGGACAGTTGGTAGCTTTCCAACCCAGAGCTACCGGCGGCACACAAGATATCACTGGGGGCCTGCCCCGAGTTACCGAAGTATTTGAGGCACGCAAACCTAAGGACCCGGCAGCTATGGCTGAGATTAGTGGCCGAGTTGAATTACGAAGCGATAAACGCAAGGGTAAAATGACTATCATAATTCGCTCTGAATCCGGCATGGAAAAAGAACACCATGTCCCTCGCGATAGACACCTCAATGTCCACGCAGGTGATTTCGTCCAGGCCGGGGACGCCCTAACCGATGGCCCATTAGTACCCCATGATATCCTGCGAATTAAGGGAGAGGAAGCTCTGCAGCGTTATTTAATCTCGGAAATTCAGAACGTTTACCGCAGTCAAAATGTCAATATCAACGACAAACACATTGAGATTATTATATCTTGTATGATGCGTAAGGTGGAAATTGAATCGGTTGGGGATAGCTCATTCCTGCCGGGCGAAGTAGTGGATAAATTCATATTTAGAAAAGAAAATGAAAGATTATCTAATTCTGTCAAAATCACAGACCTGGGCGACGCTCCAACTGTCACCCGTGCCCCGGGCTCCGCGGGCCGAGCGACTCCGCAGGACGCCTCTCGGCGGAGCGACGAGCGACGAGCGACGATTCAGATAGGCGATATTATTGATAAAAAAGAGCTTGCTCGTATCAACGAAAAAATCGCCCCACTTGGTGGTGCGAAGGTAACGGGCAGAAAACCGAAACCAGCCACTGCAAAGACCTTACTTTTAGGGATAACCAAGGCCTCACTGTGGTCGAACAGTTTTATCGCAGCAGCATCTTTTCAGGAAACAACCAAGGTCTTGACAGAAGCGTCTTTAGCTGGTAAAGTAGATGAACTGACGGGTTTAAAGGAAAATGTGATACTTGGTCATCTGATACCGGCTGGTACCGCTTTCAAGCCGCATCTCGAACTGAAGGTTAAGCACTTAGTAGAAGCTCCGCTGCCAAAAGAACTTAGAGAGGTTAAGGAAGCTAAGCAAGAAGAGGCAAAGGCCGAGGCCGCCCTCAAGGAAGCTCTGGGAATTGATTCATAAACTTGCCCCGATTAGCAAAGCGGTTGAGGGATGAAATTACTGTGTGAGATAAATTATGCCTACTATAAATCAATTAGTTCGACGGCCGAGGGCAAAATCCAAAGCTCGAAAGCGAGTTCGCCGAGGCGAGATTAGCGGCTCACCGCAGAAAAGAGGCGTGTGTCTGATTGTACGGACTCAAACGCCCAAGAAGCCCAACTCGGCCTTACGAAAAGTTGCCCGGGTTAGACTGACGGGCGGCCGAGAAGTCACCGCTTACATACCAGGCATTGATCATAACCTCCAGGAGCATAGCACCGTGCTGATTCGTGGGGGAAGAGTCCGAGACCTGCCAGGAGTGCGGTACCATATTATCCGTGGGGTCCTCGACTGTGCCGGCGTAGCAAACCGTAAACAGGGAAGAAGTAAGTACGGAGCAAAGAAAGGAAAATAGTCCAAAGACGAGGAAAGCTATGGCGAAAAAGTGGACCGCTTCCAGTCAACAACTAAAAGCTGATCCTAAGTACAACAGCAAGCTGGTGGCGAAGTTTATCAACTGTATGATACAGGACGGCAAGAAAAGTATTGCCCAGCGGATTTTTTATGATGCTATGGATATTATCAAATCGCAAATTGCAAATGGCAAATTGAAAATAGAAGACAAAGGACAGAAAACGGAAGGCAAAAGTTCTGTCGTCCGTCCTCCGTCATCCGAGCTGGAGGTGTTCGAGACAGCAGTAAATAATGTAAAACCACTTTTGGAAGTTAGAAGCCGGCGTATCGGTGGAGCGAGCTATCAGGTGCCTATGCAGGTCGGCCCAAAGCGCCAACAATCATTAGCTTTCCGCTGGATAATACAATCGGCCAGAAGCAAAAAAGGAAAGCCTATGTGTTCCGTCCTGGCGGATGAATTGATAGATGCTTATAATGGACACGGCGGTGCGATGACCACCCGTGAGAATATCCATAGGATGGCAGAGGCAAACAAGGCATTTGCCCATTTTGCTTGGTAAGATTTACCAATTTTAACTGCCACGGCCAGTTTAAGTAAATAACCGTGGCAGTTTTTTTATCGTAAAGGCAATAATTGCTGATTTGCGATTGACGAATGACGATTGAAAATTGCAAATCGAAAATGTAGAAACGTTTGTCGTTGTCGAAGCTCGTATCGAAACTGGAGCCTTGAGGCTTGATACTCGATAAAAAACGAGGTTCGAGTTTCCGTAACAAGCATCGATACGAGCATCCACAACCTTAAACGAGTCCACCATAGAAATGAGCAATTTAGAAAAAATTCGTAATATCGGGATTATGGCTCATATCGATGCGGGAAAAACGACCATAACCGAGCGCATTCTTTTCTATACCGGCAAGACCTATAAAATGGGCGAAGTCCATGATGGCACCGCCGTTATGGACTACCTGCTGGAGGAACAAAAAAGAGGCATTACCATTACCTCAGCAGCAACTAAATGCCCCTGGTTCGTCCCTCCTCAATCGTCTCTCGTCCCTCGTCCTGCAATTGGTGATGGACGATTGAGGATGGATGAGGAACAAGGGCCAGATGAGTACCAAATCAATCTCATTGATACACCAGGGCATATCGATTTTACCGCTGAGGTGGAGAGGTCATTGCGTGTTCTCGATGGTGCCATAGCAGTATTCGATGGCTCAGAAGGGGTGCAGGCCCAGAGCGAGACCGTCTGGAGACAGGGGCAAAAATACGGCTTGCCCTGTCTTTGCTTTATCAACAAGATGGACAAAACCGGTGCAGATTTCCAAATGAGTGTTGATAGTATCCGCGACAAGCTCCTGGCTAATCCGATTCTATTGCAGCTACCTATTGGCGCCGAGGACTCTTTTGCGGGCATAATAGACATAATTTCGATGAAAGCGGTTTATTACCAGGCCGAAAAGCTCGGGGCAACCTTCCAGGAGACCGAAATCCCTGACCAGTTAAGGCCCATCGCACAGCAGGTTAGACAGCAGATGATTGAGCTTGCAGCCGAACACGATGAAGAGTTGATGGATTGTTTCGTTCACGATAAGCCGATCAGTTGTGAAATGGTTCACAGAGCGGTAAGGGCCGCAACCTTAGCCAATGAGCTTCATCCGGTATTTGTTGGCTCGGCCTTGAAATATATTGGGGTGCAGAAACTGCTTGACGGCGTGGTGGCGTATTTGCCTTCTCCGGTGGAAAAACCAGACCTGGTTGGCCACAAGCCCGCTGATGAACGCAGAAAAGTATCGATTAAATGCGACCCCCATGGTAGCTTGGTTGCTCTTTGCTTTAAGATTACCAGCGATGTGCACGGCGATTTGAGTTACTTGCGGATTTATCAGGGTACATTGAGGACGGGCAGCCGAGTCTTAAACACTAATCGCAACAAACGCGAAAATATTACCAGAATATTCGAGATGCACGCCAATGAGCGAAAGATTTTGGACAAAGCCAGTGCCGGCGAGATCGTTGCAGTAATGGGGCTGAAACACACCCTCACCGGTGATACGATTTGCGAGCCCAAAAAACCTGTATGTCTGCCCAGTATTACCTTCCCTCAAACGGTGATTAATATGTCTATAGAACCCCGAACGGCAGCCGAAAAGGCCAAATTGGCGGCGGCCCTTACTGCTTTGAGGCGTGAGGACCCCACTTTTGAGTGCAAGACAGATAGCGAAACAGGCCAGACCATCATCAGTGGGATGGGAGAGTTGCATCTGGAAGTACTCCAGCACAAATTAGTTAGAGAAAAAAAGGTCGATGTCAGGGTGGGTAAGCCCAAGGTAGCTTATAAGGAAGCTATTACAGAATCGGCTCAGGCGGAGGGCAAATTTATACGTCAAACAGGCGGTCATGGCCAATATGGCCATGTTGTTTTGACGGTTGAGCCGCTGTTGACAGAGGACGGCCATTGGAGCAATGATATGGAATTTGAGGCCAGAGTAGTTTCCGGCATTATACCGAAAGAGTTTATCCCTGCGGTTCACAGGGGGGCAAAGGAGGCCCTGGGCAGCGGTGTATTGGCAGGCTATCCTGTTGTGGGAATTAAAGTTACGTTAATTGATGGCTCATTCCATTCGGTGGATTCTTCGGATCTGGCTTTCGAACAAGCTGCAGCGATTGCGATAGAAAAGGCCCTCAAAGGGGCAGGGCCTGTTTTGCTTGAGCCGGTCATGCGGCTTCAGGTGGTAGTGCCCGAGGCTAATTTTGGGGCAGTTCAGAGCAATTTGCTGGGAAAAAGGGGCTTGATTACAGATTGTCGGGTCCATGGAAATATGCGGGTCATCGATGCTAAGGTGCCCCTGGCAGAAATGTTTGGATATTCCAGCGAGATTAGAAGCCTCACTGCCGGCCGCGGAACCTTCACTATGGAGCCGTTGAGCTATGAGAAGGTCCCCGAGCAGATCGCCAAACTGATTATCCTTTAAAAAATAACGCTATTTTTTACATTTAAGTCAGGATTTTTGCCGATTTTGTTGACAAGGGATAATTTGTGTGATAAATTACAGGTTTTCGGCTGTAGCGAGCATTGCCAAGGATGGCTTTGCGTAACGAGTTGAGCTGTGGCATATCTGTATCTTTGCCATCAAGGATGAATAATAAGTATCTATTAGACTTAGGGGTGCACCAAAGCAGATGGCGGCTTTGATGGGGTTGTAAAGTAACCCCCACCCAGACTCTTAAGGAAGGCGAAGAGGATTGATTATTGAAAATCAACCAGAATGCAACCGGTAACCAGTAATCAATAATCAATTTAGAGGCCTTTCCTGCCCAAAATCAAACAATATACATTTGGCGGATAGCAGAAAAACTATACGCTAAGAGCTGTTTTTTTATTTTGTTTTTGGCTTATGGGCCGAAAAAGTGAGGTAAGTTATGGCTGCTGAAAGCGAAAGAATAAGGATTAGGATGGAGGCCTATGACCATAGGACGCTTGATGCGTCTGCTAAGGAGATAGTAGAGCACGCTCGAAGGACTAATGCGCGGGTTAGTGGACCAGTGCCTTTGCCTACAAGGATTGAAAGATATACTGTCTTGCGAAGTCCCCACATCGACAAAAAATCGCGGGAGCAGTTTGAATTGAGGACTCATAAACGCCTGATTGATATTCACGACGCCAATGCCCGAACAGCCGAAGTTTTGAATCGTTTGGTGGTACCGGCTGGTGTCTTCGTAAAGATAAAAGCGTAGTGGCACGGGCTTCCAGCCCATGAAAACACGGCCAAGATGGCCGTGCCACTGACCCAAGTGACGGATAATAGATGATAGAAAATGGCAATGTTATTAGGGAAAAAAGTGGGAATGACACGTGTCTATGACAAATCGGGCAGTTTGGTACCCGTTACGGTCATACAGGCTGGTCCTTGTACCATTATGCAGGTCAAAACCATCGAGACAGACGGTTACAATGCCGTTCAGTTAGGCTATGACGATGTGAAGGCCTCGCGCAGGAAGAATCCGCAGATTGGACATGCTAACCAGGCCCATACGACGCCCAAGAAATTCGTTAGAGAGATGCGGCTGCCGGACAACGTCGAGCCGGAATACAAGGTCGGTGATTCCATTACGGTCTCGGTTTTTGCTGAAAACGAGTTTGTTGATGTTGCTGGTACCAGTAAAGGCAAAGGCTTCGCTGGTGTAATGAAGAGGCACGGCTTTGGAGGTTTCCCTGCCTCTCACGGCACAGAACGAAAGCACCGAGCGCCCGGTTCAATATCAAGTTTTGCCAGTGACGCCGGCTTTAGTGGAGGCCCTAAGAAAGGTAAAAAAATGGCTGGACATATGGGTTACCGTAGGGTGACAACAAAAAACCATAGACTGCTGATGATAGACGAGGAGAAAAATCTCGTAGTGGTCAAAGGTTCTGTACCCGGCCCGGCTGGAAGCTATTGTATTGTTCGTAGCGCCAAAACACGGGCGACGAGTCACGAGAAACGAGGGATGAAGTAATGATTGAGTTGCCTGTTTACAACACAGAAGGTAATGAAGTTGACAAGTTAAAGGTCGATGAGTCGGCTTTAGGCGGTGTGGTCAGATACCCGTTGCTTAAGCAGGCCATTGTTATGTATCACGCTAACAAGCGGGTAGGAACAGCCGCAACTAAGAACAGAAGTATGGTGGCTGGCTCCGGCAGAAAGCTCTTCCGGCAAAAAGGAACTGGATTCGCCCGGGCCGGCACCCGCAGAACTGGCAAACGTGTCGGCGGCGGAGTTACCTTTGCCAAGGTGGCCAGAGACTTCAGTAAACGTATGCCTAAAAAGCAAAGAAGATTGGCCAGAGATTCGGCAATATTGGCAAAGATTTTAAGTGACAATGTGGTGGTAGTTGATAAGCTAAGTTTTGAAAAGCCCAAAACTAAAGACTTTGTAAATGTTCTGAATAACTTAAAAATCGAACGCAGTTGTCTGGTAGCGACAAGCGACTATGATGACAATCTTTATAAATCAGCTAAAAATGTTCCGCGAGTAGCTATTATGCCGGCTGCTGAATTGAATGCTGGTGACATCTGCAGCCACCGTAAAATGTTGATAACCTATGAGGCGTTTTTGTCTGTTTTGAATAAAGAAAACAGAAAACAGAGTAAAGAGGAAATCAGGACATCACGATACCAGGATGCAGGATATCAGGACATCAGAATATCAGATGAAAAATTACCTGATAACCTGATACTATGATAACCTAACTTTGATGTTTAGTTGTTATGGATGTGTATAATGTAATAATTCGGCCTTTGATTACAGAGCAAGGGCTGCACTTAGCCAATACAAAAGGTGCGTACCCTTTTCAGGTAAACAAGAAAGCCAACAAAACACAAATAAAAAATGCTGTGGAAAAAATCTACGCTGTTAAGGTGCGCAAAGTTAGAACTGCTAATCGGAAAGGTAAACCCCGTCGTAGAGGTAGAATAGTTGGCCAAACAGAAAGTTGGAAAAAAGCCGTTGTGTTTCTGGAACCTGATTATCACATAGATTTATTCTAAACCCGTGAAAGGATGTTCAGCCACGAAGACACAAAGGCACGAAGAAAATAAAAGTGAGCTAAAGTGAACTTTGGTTGTAGAATCTGGTATGTTGGTGTCAAAACTGGTATCGAAACTCGAAGCCGGCCACTGGAAGCCCGCGGTGTCAAGCCACTGGCGCGACAGGCTGGATAAAAAACGAGCCCTGGCTGCCGGCAGGCGAGCTTCGAGCATCCAGAACGAGCATCGATACGAGCATCGACAACGTTAAACAAAAACACTACTTTA
>JBHIDV010000087.1:0-9061 GCA_046760285.1 Sedimentisphaerales bacterium | reverse complement strand
GGTGCCGAGTAATACCTTGCTCGGAAGCGCGGAAATAGAGCTACGTCAGGTACTGGGAAAACAATTGGTGTTGAGTGAGCAGCTTAGAGTGGTAGCAAATCGGTATGACCTATGTATCGTCGACTGTGCGCCATCTCTTGGCCTGCTGATGATCAACGCATTGGTAGCCAGTACCGGTGTCGTGGTGCCCGTTCAAGTTCATTTCTATGCGTTGGAAGGACTAAGGCAGTTGCTGCAGACTATCCGCATTGTCAGAGAGCGTTTCCACCCTTGCTTAGTAAATACCTTGGGTCTATTGCTGACTTTTGTTGAAAGCAGAACAAAGTTGAGCAAGCGGGTGGAATTAGGGGTGAGGAGGCTTTTCGGGGACTTAGTATTTGATACAATTATTCACAGAAGCATAGCCCTGGCTGAAGCGCCGAGTGTTGGGCAATCTATTTTGACTTATGCGCCTGAAAGTAGAGCATCTGCTGAATACAGGGCTCTGGCTACAGAGGTGCTTCTGCGACTTCGGGCTCAACCAGTGACGGATTTCGCAATGCCGGCGCAAACATCAGAAGACCATCGATGAGGATTTCCATTTCAATCCCAAAAGGTTCCCAGGAATTCCGAAGAATTTGTTTGGAGGCCCTCAACCATATGTGAAGAGAGGCGAGGGAACCATATACAATGGTTTTTCACCCGCCTCTCCGTTGCGAAATGCCTCATTTGTCCAAAGACTTTATAGCGAAACCGCCTGTTTACACTCGCAACAGATATATTGTAATGATGAACAACCTAATAATGTCAACTCATCAATTTTTATGTCATAAAAAATGACCACATCCATGCGGTCTTTAACAAAAGCAGATGAATCGTCACCGGTGGATTATAGGTTGTCAGGTTAACTTGAAAGTTCCCTGTGGTTTACCACAAAGAGATTCATTTTATAGGACTTTAGCAAGGGTGCCCCTGTAACTTGTGTCATATCTTCCTTAGCTTTTTACAGCAATCTTTGACCATACGCTCTATTTTCCTGATGGTATATGATGTTCTTTGGACATCTCGTACGGATTGAAGAAGAAGCTTGATTCAAGACATGCTATCAATTAAAATACATTTAAATGGACTTTTTTTATCAAGTACGCCGATATAATAAGGAGGAAATCTAAAGATGCAAAGGGAAGGAGTATAGTTAATGATGTGTGCGCGAATAATTAAAGTGATTATCTTGTTACTAATTATGGTCGGTCTAACAGGTTGCTTCTCATCTTACCCCGGAGACATAGAGGCATTTCTAAGGCCTCGAGCGGTTAATGTAACTGCTGAGAGCTATGTTTTGCAGCCACCGGATGGAATCGAGATACATTGTTCCAAGGTTCCGGAAATCCATTTGCAGCGTCAACAGATTAGGCCAGATGGAAAGGTGAGCTTCGAGGCATTAGGCGAGATAGATGCGGCTGGAAAAACGCCTACAGAGCTCACCGAGATGCTGAAAAAGAAGGTGGCCGAGCTTTATGCACTGCCAGGAGATAATCCTATCGATGTGCGTGTCTTTGCGTACATGAGCAAAGTATACTATGTGTTGGGCCAGGTCTTTAGGCCCGGCCCGAAAAATTACACCGGTCGAGATACATTGTTATCCGCCCTTGCTGAGGCACAACCTAACCCTATGGCCTGGGAGGAACGGGTCCAAGTTATAAGGCCGTCAGAGGACAAAAAGGTTAGACCTAAGATTTTTGAAGTCAACTTTGATCGCATGAGTGCTCATGGCGATACCAGCAAGAATGTGCTGTTGCAAGAAGGTGATATAATCTATGTGCCACCAACCGTGTTCGCAGCGATAGCTATGAAGATAGAAGAGGTAATACGGCCAATTGCGCGGGCATTTTCGGGTGTCTACATTATGCAGGCAGGCCCTACTGGCGTAGGTAGATACGGCTACTATGGTGGCGGATACGGAGGGTACTGACGAGCTGCGGAACCGTAAAACGTTGAACTGTTGCGCAACTCGTTGGTAAGTTAGCTCTGGATTAGTTTTGCGCTGTGTATCTCGAGCGCTGAATCAAGCAAGTCCTGGTTTGTAAGATTTCTCTTGATGTGGAGGGTTCTTGTTTTTATTAGAACTTTTGATGATTCTACCTTCCCCAGAAAATCGACCAGTTGGCTTAAGGTTAGATTTTCCAGCTTTATTTCAACTATCGTTTCGCGATAGTTCGATTCGAGCGGCACTGTGTGCGGTTTCATCATCACCACATTTTCCGCCAGGTCGCACCGATGAATTAATGATTCTAAAAATGGCAGCAGTTTAAACCCCTCTTTTTGTGAAGCCACTTTCGCTCGCAAATCATCCAGACTGCTACGGAGCAGAGCATACTCATCGCATTTGGTGCGCAACATTACAAGCTCCCTTTGTTTTTGCGGGATGATGCGTTCGAGCGTCTCCATCCTTGCTACAGCGGGCTTGACCACGAATGCATAGATTGCCCAGACCGCTATGAAAACGGCTGAAACAATAATCAGTAGTTTTTCTCTTCGTGTTAACCGTATCATCATTACTGCGATACTGGCGAGCTTTGCCAACTACTCGTTGCCAAGCTGGCAGACTTTGCTGAAGATATCAAGATAGTAAAGCGTACGACATCACTTTGAGCCTCTTTTTGCGCATCTTGCACGTCCACAAGTGCAAAGCCGGGAACTTTCTGCAGAGACTCTTGCCACTGATACACTGATTCAAATGAATCACAACTGCCACTTACTCGAACCGAGCTGGGAGTTATCAACAGGTCGTCAACTTTGAAACCGGCTCGCGAAGGCATGCTCGTGCTTATTCTGTGCAGAACTTCCAATGGCGCTAGGCTGGTTGGATGAAACGTTGCGAAAAGCTGGTAATCCTTCCGGAAAGATTCCATCTTCAGCTCCAACTGCACCAGCGGACTGACGATATTTTTTTCTTCCGGCAAGGCGGTTCGGAAAACCTCTCTGATCTCGTTTCTTATACGGGCGTAGTTTCTTTCCATGTAGAACAGTCGCATAAACAGGCCGACCAGTAAAAACACAGCGATTGCACCTGCAAGTGCCGCACAAATTACCAGCTCTTTTTTAAGATTCAACGTCGGCTTTCTACTGACACTGTTGGCCTGAAGAAAGTTGACACCTGTGGTTTTTTCTGGTGCCAATAATCTCAAGGCAAGACCCTCAGCAAGACACATTGTGCTGTCGGCCTGGCAATCAGGGCTTCGTTTTATGTTAGCAGCCGGATCGACAAAGATGGTTTGACAAGGCAACTTTTCTTCAACTGCCGCCTTAAGGTTGTCGGAGATACCGTCTTCGGCCACCAGGTAAAGTCTTGAGCCTGGCTCAATTTTGGTCCCAAATACTTTTTGCCAGGAAATTTCTGCTTCTTCTGATAGGACCTCTGCGATCTGTTCGGCAGTGGAGCCAATCCGCCGCGGCGGACTGTCAGAGGGGTGGATGAGCCTAAGGTTTCTAACGATTAAGATATTATTGTCTTTTGTAACTGCCAGAGTGAGGTAAGATTCATCCACATACACGATAATGGCAAGGCCTTGCTTAACTTGTGGATGATTGACCGCTACTGCAGCATGTATGGCAAAGATAGCTGTCTCTGCCAGGTCAGGATGCATTTTGGCCTCGGCTAAGAGATTGCGTCTTTGTCGCAGCGATTCTTTGCTCACTGCTACCGTAAGGACCGAAAACCTTCCGTCCGGCAACTGGCGGTATGAGTACACCTGAGTGACTATTTTCTCGGCTGGCAGCGGAAAATCGTGCTCCAATGCGGCCGAATCGTGCTGACGGATCTGCTCAAGACCAGCAAAATCAGTTTCCAAATTCCGAAAGAAAACAGCATCCTGCGGTACCGAGGTTGCTATCGCCGCCCGGCTATCAAAGCCCTGTCGGCTGAAAAGTTCCTTCAGTATGTCGGGCGGTGAATCGGTGTTTCGCCGGATTTGTGTGCTGAAGGTTTTTTCGATGTGCAATTCCTGCTCAGCGCGGGCAAGCTGAACCACGCGCAAATGGGAAGAACCAATATCTATGCCCATGCACCGCTTAACCATTGCCTTTTCTTTGGCCTTTGCTACGTAAAAAATTCACCGTCACCGTAGCTCCTTGTAGAAAACTACCTCGACACTTTTGGTTGCTGGATTTCTTCTAAGTACTGCATCTATTGTACAACCGACATGGCCAACATTTCCTTGTGACTCGATACGATAGTATTGGTCTTCCAGGCTGACAGTGACAGTATTCTTAATCGAGTGATAGATACTGTCGGTCATGCCGGGGACGTCGCTCAGCTCCGTGATGCTCTCGAAGGGCTTAATTTTCCGTCGATCAACAATCATCTGTGCCAAAGCGGTGTCCATCTTTTCAGATAAACTCTCAATTATTAGCTTCGGTGCAAAATTAATGTTAATTTTTCCCTCGCCATTGACCGTAAGGTAGGCCCGCAGACGGTCGAAGATTTCGGCTGTAACACCTTTTATTAGCAGCATCTCATCAATAACCTCAAGAGGCTTGTTCTTGCACTTATAAGGTGGCTCGAGCTTACTGTAGTAGTCCGATTCTGCCCCTAAATTCTGGCGCTTAACAAAGTCCAAACAGGTGACTTGTTCATCGTTATCAGTCCAATCAATAATCGCAGGCACCAATCCATAGCCAATATGGGAATCGCCCGGCTGCTGGCGGTTGAGTAGGTCTATAAGCCGAAGTAGCTGGTCTATTCTGGTCCGATTTGGTTTGCCGTTTTTGTCATAAAGTCGGTTCACATTCAATTTGCCACTCTCTTGGGTGACGCTTATCAAACACCGGCCATCACCAATAGTGACGCTATTTTGCTCTGAAAGCGAGTCCAGCAACGTTTTATTTGTATGGATATTGGGTGTATCCTTGATAGCTGCAATCGCGATATTGAGTCCTGCTCTCGCACAATTCAGGGCCTGCTGGGACCTTCGCAAATGCTCGACAGCCCGCAGGCTGGCTCGGCATCTAAAGTTGAAGCCGAGCAGTACGACCTCCAGCAGCATAATCGTACACAATACGAGAATAAGCACAAACCCGCTCTGCAGTTTTGTTAGTCTCAGTCCCATAGCTCATCGATAGTTACTAATATTTCGGCTGTCGTCTTTTTGTTTCGACCTTTCTGGCAAGGTATATAAGCGACTGTTGCGTAGCGGCATCTACGGTAGTTTTTGTCTTGACAGATAATATCGATCTTTACTGCGTATGGTGGTCTCCGCCTGTCCTTAAAATCCCACTTATCCAGCCATTTTTGGCCGTCAAAAAACGCCAGTTTGAAGCTTTCTACCCCGCTAATAACCTGCTGCCAATTCCTACTTCTGGTCATGCTATCAGGCGTCTGAACAAATCTTTGCTGGCTGAAAGAAAGCACTCCCATATTTGCGTCAAATCTGTATGCGACCTCAAATAGTCCATATGGCGACTGCGATTCTGCCCCTGCCTTCGCAGGGGTAAACTTGTCCCCGCAAAAGCGGGGAAGCCCTGCTGTAGTTACTAAATGCAAGACTTCGCCGTTTAGGTCCTCTGCGTTGCCGCTGAAATAATTCGGTATCTCCTCAGGAAACAGCTTTTTCGTTTTGGAGGCAGATTTTGTCGGATACGAGGCACGAGAGACGAGAGACGAGGGACGAGAGACGAGCTGCGGGACATATACGCAGCGTACTTGTCGAGTTATTTGTGCCAGCGCCGCTCGAGTGTCCTGAGACACAGCTATCGCGGCCCCGTAATCTTGAGTCGATTTTATGGTGGCGATATAACTTCCATATACCATCGAGACAATGGCCACGATTATCGTCACAGCCACAAGAATCTCCAGCAGTGTAAAACCAGCTTTGGCTAACCGATTAAAAGACACTGATTTACACGGATTGACACCGATTAAATAAAATTTAAAAATTAAAATATAATTCAGTGTACATCTGTGTAAATCCGTGTCTAAATCAGCTTTATCTAACTTGTGGTTCATGGTAAGTTTTGTCCGCGACATAAGTTGACATCTGTAAGTGATTGCGGCCGGTTGACTGTTTCCAGCTAACATCGACGGATATTTTTCGCAATCCCTCAACGTGTGGTTTGTCCAATCCGGGCAAATGCGCATCTGCAACTTCCACCTGCCAATCGAACAGCACTCCCTCGTTTTGGACAGTGCCTGAATCAGTTCCTTTCTTTGGATAGCCAACAGCCAGAGTCTGGCTGATTTTTTCCTCTGCCAAAAAGACGGCCTGAGAAGTTATCTGCGCTTTATCAGCTATCTTGATGCTGAGCAGGCAGAACCTAAGCATCGCCAGCAGAGCAATTGAAACGACTGCCAGGGCAATAAGCACCTCTATGAAAGTAAAGCCCGTTAGAAGTCTTTGCTGATAACGATTATCACTCATCAAGATTCCAACTTTCAATGTCGGCGTCGTCTCCTGTGCCACCATCCTCACCATCTTTGCCGTAGGACTCCAAATCGTAGTCCCTACTGTGGATGCCAGGACAAATGTAGATATATCTACTACCCCATGGGTCCACAGGCACCTTATCAAGATAGCCGTCAGGGTTATAGCCTCTTATGCCTGGGTCCGAAACGAGGGCTTCAAGCCCTTCAGAGGTGGTGGGAAAGCGCCCGGTGTCGGTCTTGAACAAAGCTAACGCAGATTGGATATTGCGTATATCAATTTTGGCCTTGGTTCTGCGAGCCTGCTCGGGCCTGTTCAATATCCTGGGCATAATTATGGTCGCCAAAAGGCCCAAAATCACTACCACAATCATAAGCTCAATTAAAGTAAAACCCTTGTATTGTGTATCGCGTTGCCTGTTTTTGGGCATCATTTTACAAAGCTCCACTAAAGCATCTGATTTATCTCGAATATCGGTAGCAGAATAGCCAGCACGATAAAACCGATGACCGCGCCCATAACCAGAAGTATGGCCGGCTCCAGCAGCGAGGTCAGGGTTTTAGCTGTCATTTCCACCTCGCTATCATACATCTCAGCAATATCGATAAGACCAGCTTCCAGATTTGCGCTTGTTTCGCTGGTAGAGACGATATGAAATACTACCGGCGGAAAGAATCCAGCTGTTTTTATGGCGTCCGCTATAGAATCTCCTCTGCTAACCGAATCCTTTATGCGGTCCAAGGCATTGACAATGAAGCTATTTTGGGTGACGCCTCTTGCAATTTGCAAGGCGCCGACCACAGGGATACCACTGGCAAGAAGCATGGCCCATGTTCTGGTCAGCCAGGCTATTTCCAATTTGACGAAAAGCCTACCAAAAAGTGGCAGCTTCAGCTTAGCACGGTCCGCAAACAACTTACCTTCCCTGGTTCGCAAAGCAGCTCCAACCGCCAAAAAAACTCCCGCAACTACAATGGCAATCAACACTAAATACGTTTTCATAAAGGAACTGATTGAGATGAGCAGTCTCGTAGGTATCGGCAGAGTCTGATTCATTTCAAGAAAGATCTGTGTTATGCTCGGCACTACATAAGATAAAAGAAATACCACCACTGCCACCGCCACAACTATCATCATTAGTGGATAAGCGATAGCAGATTTCACCCTGCTAATAAGCTGCAGGCGTTTTTCCAACATCTGCGCCAGACGCAGCAGTACCTCTTCTAAGGTCCCGCTGGTTTCGCCCGCAGCTACCATATTAACAATAAGAGGCGAAAAAACGTTTGGGTACTTGCCCAGTGCGTCAGCTAACGTACTTCCTGCATTAACATTGTCACGGACTTGAGCCAGAATCTGGGTGAGGGGATCTTGCTCGGCCCCCAGCCTGATTAGCTTATGCTTGGGAGCGCTCTGTAGCTGTTCGACTAATGCCGATAAAGCAGGCACCAGCGGCATACCAGCACGCAAGAGAGTCGCCAACTGAGACGCGACTCTGCAAATCTCCCTCGTGCCGACCCTTGCAACTATCTCCTTTTTATACGCCTCTTTAATCTCATCGGCACGCTCGCCGCTTTCAGCCCCCGCGTCTTCTTGTCGAAGACAAGAGCGGGGGCGACCGGAAACTCGCTTGCCACTTACCAAATCAGGTTCAATCGCCGACACGTTTAGCTACCCCAATATCCGTCTCTACATCCTGTGTGACCCTACAAACCTCTTTTAGAGTGGTCTGGCCAGCCAGTGCTTTACGCAGCCCATCCTCTCGCAAGGTGCTCATGCCTTTTTCGATGGCGGCTTCTTTTATAATGTATGAACCACGCCGTTTTATGATTAATTCCTTGACATCGTCATCGATAACTAATAGCTCAAAGATTCCCGTCCTTCCGAAGTATCCCGTACTAAGACAATTTTCGCAGCCAAGCCCTTTGTAAAACTGTCCTTGAGCTACTGACGCTTTTTCACTTTCACTGAAGAGGGAACCTACTTCCTCTTCTTCTCGGCAGGTGCTCTTGCATTTTGGGCAAATCAGCCGCAATAGCCGCTGTGCCATGACCGCCATGACCGAAGATGAAATCAGATAAGGCTCAATGCCCATATCGATTAGCCGAGTTACAGCCGATGCCGAATCGTTGGTATGCAAAGTGCTCAGAACCAGATGACCGGTAAGGGAAGCCTGAATAGCAATCTCTGCTGTCTCGGCGTCGCGAATTTCTCCTATCATAATCACATCGGGGTCCTGCCTGAGAATGTGACGCAGGCAATTAGCAAAGGTAAGATTTATCTTTGGCTTTACCTGCATCTGCCCGATGCCAGGCAGTTGATACTCGATGGGGTCCTCAACGGTGAGGATGTTTCGCTCCTCGCAGTTAAGCTCGTTCATAGCTGCATAAAGGGTGGTTGTCTTGCCGCTGCCGGTAGGGCCGGTAAGCAAAATTATGCCGTGCGGAACTCTTATCAGGTTTCTGAAGCGAGCAAGTACTTCCGGCCCGAACCCGATCTCGTCGAGGCCCAATTCACCGCTGCCCTTATCCAGTAACCTGAGCACAGCCCGCTCGCCGCCCAGCGTTGGAATGACTGAGACTCGGACATCGACCAAATCCTGGCCTATCTTAATCCGGCTTTGGCCGTCCTGCGGCAGCCTTCGCTCGGCGATATCAAGGTTTGCC
>JBHIDV010000086.1:0-9081 GCA_046760285.1 Sedimentisphaerales bacterium | reverse complement strand
CTGGTGCTTGCCTCGACCTGACAGATAAAGTCGGTCAGTTTAGGGTCGTCTGTGGGGACTTTTAGCACGCTAAGGTCGCTGGCCCACATGCGGTGGTTGTTAATATAGACGCTATTGTCATGGTAGTAGTAATTTGCGCGGTCGTTTTGTAGTATCTGCCAGTACGATTTGTCACCGGCTGTGCCCGACTTTGCCCGCAACATCATGGCTTTATCCGGCCCTTGCGGAAAATAGTACCAGTACTCTTCATTGCCGTTACTGCTCTGGCCGAAAGGTGATGGACGATGGACGAAGGATGATTGACGTCCTTCGTCCCACGTCCCTCGTCCCTCGTCACTTGTCTTCCAGGGTCCTGTTGTTTTTACTATTGTGCCGGCAGTCAATGCGCCAGCCGCAGTCAACGATATAATCGCCGTTTTGGTGGTTGCCAGCCCTACGATTCCGGCTAACAAGCCAACCTTAGTGGCGGCAGCCGTGACTGAGACTTGCGCAGCAGCGGCCTCAGTTGGGGCTGTCATCTTGCCGAACAGCACCAGGGCCGCTAACAGCGAGCCCTTACCAAAGCCGTTGCGCGAAAGCTCCCGCTGCAGAGCCCTTTTCGCACGTAAAAATAGCATGCGTGTGCTAAATTCGCTACAGCCCATAGATTCGGCAATTTCCGAATACGCCATCCCGTCATAGCAGCGCATGACTAAGACGGCTTTGTGCCGCGTCCGCAGCTTCGCCATCGCCTCCGCGACGATCTGTTTTAATTCTTCACTTACAAGTCTCTCCAGCCCATCCTGACGGTCTTTGGGTATGCCCTTTTTTGTTACGCTATTGATTGCCAACTTTCGTTGTGTATGTTCGGTTCTGTAATAACGCCGTAACTTATTAGTGGCTATACCATAGAGCCAGGGCCAGAATCGGTCGGTTTTTTGCAGCTTACCTAATACTTTGCACATCTCGAATAAGCTCTCCTGTACAATTTCTTGGGTCAGGTCATCCCGTTGAGTAAGACGGTAGACATACGTACGCAGGCGTTCTCTGGCCTGCTGAGCCAACTGATCGAGGCATTGTCTATCGCCGCGCTGAGCCTGTCTGATCAGTTCGATCTGACGAAACTTTTGTTCCATATGAGTCCACTGTTACTGCTATTGCATAAACCACGACTATTATTAAGTGCCACCACTGATGCCAAACATAACGCTTTTTCCACAGTTCTATCAGTTAATCACTATTGCTGGGAATCTGGTCTATCGCCGCAGGTCCTGCGTCTAACTGGACAGGATATACAGGATAATCCGGTTAATCCTGCCAAAAAAATAGATGATGCTTATCTCACTATATCATAAGCACTTATCAACAAAAAGGAGTAAGGTGGACTTACTACTGGCGTGAAGTAACTTGCCCCCCGTGCTTTCTTGCAAGCCCCAGCCCCCTTTCCTTCTTCCGAAGGAAGAAAGGGGGCTAGTCGGGGCTGCGGGCGAAAGCAAGAACGGGGGGCGAGCTATGCAGCACGAGTTAGCCCACCGGTAAACCTATGCCAGGATTGTAGCATTTTCCCAGGCGCAAATCAAGAAAAACAAGAACCGCTAACAATCTTGGTGATTGGTGAATGGTAAATGGTAATTTGTAATTGAATAAATAGTTACCAGTAACCAATTACCATTTACCAGTTACCAATTGTGTGAAAATGACCAGGCTCAGAAAATTTTCGATTTGCGATTGCCAATTGAAAATCGGGATTCGGCAATCTCCACAGGGCGCCTTACGGCGGGAAATTCAAGGCAGGGACTCTGCTTCGCGGTCCACAGGACGCCTTACGGCGGAACCCAAGTATTAGTTCGTCTGGGACTGCTCTGTAAGGACTTGCAGCGTTTGGGTCGCTGAGGAATTGGAATCACCACTGCCAACTACCCCTCCAAACTGCAACGAGAAAACACGCTGGGATTGTCTACTGATGTCATCTGGAGTAATCGCTATTTGTGTTCGGCCAGCAATGCTGTGCTGCAGGCCTGTTGCACCGGCAATACCGCCGGCTTTATACATTGTTTCTGCAAAACCTAAGCCGAGGTCCTGCTGCTGAACTACTGCGGGATGTCCGACAATCTGGTTTTGGTAGCCCATGCCCAATCCCATCTGGCCAGTACCAGATGTTCCACCCAGACCCCAAGCACCTGCACGTTGGCCAATTATGGCTCGGTCAACCTGCATGGCGATACTGCCGGAACCAATATCTCGATTTATTTGGATATTCGAAAACGGCAATAGGTTACTATTATATTGCAAGCCAATAGCACCGCTTCTTTCCACGATGTTCTCTGAAAAAAGCACAAAGTCTTTGTGCTGATAGATAGCAAAAGCACCAGAGGATAACAGCAGAATAACTGCTACGGTAAGTACGATTCTCTTAAACATTTTTAGAACTCCTTTTCTATTTTTTCCATCCTTGGATATTTCTGATGGCCACTATGACGAGGAAATCCAATCGTGTCAATTAACCAATTATGATGTCATTGCTAAAGACTACACACTTTAGGCCAAAAAAGCCTTGATTGGCAGGGCCTTAAATAGTATGCTAAAATATTAAGACAATGGACTATTGTTTAATCTTTTGAAGGAGGAGCGAAATGTATGATTTAAGCCAAAGATTCGATTTTTGCCGGCTTTTCTTCATATTGTTTGTGGTCTGCTTCTTGGGCTTACCAGCCCAGGCTAAATATGGCGGTGGCAGCGGGACTGCGGACGAGCCGTATCTGGTCTATACAGCCGAACAGCTCAATGCAATTGGAGCTACTCCTACCGACTGGGACAAGCACTTTAAGCTGATGGATGATATTGATTTGAGTGCCTTTTCAGGCTCGGCTTTCAATATTATCGGCCAGTGGGTGGCCTGGGGTTCTCCCAATAATAAACCCTTCACCGGCATTTTTGACGGTAATGGTAAGATAATCTCAAATTTTAGCACTTCTGCCGATAGAGATGGCACCGGGCTGTTCGGGTACGT
The DNA here is from genome assembly GCA_046760285.1 of Sedimentisphaerales bacterium. Taxonomy (GTDB): domain Bacteria; phylum Planctomycetota; class Phycisphaerae; order Sedimentisphaerales; family Anaerobacaceae; genus JBHIDV01. Next base: position 6,092 of record JBHIDV010000086.1, on the reverse strand, counting down.
GAAGGGACGCATCGAAGACCTGGGATTGAGCAGGCCTAATGTCTCCGGACAGGCGAGAAATGTTGGTTCGCTGGTAGGCTACCTGGATGAGGGGACCATCAGCGACTGCTATGCTAAAGGCGCCAGCGTTTCGGGCGGCAGCGCTGTCGGCGGGCTGGTGGGATTAAATGATGGCAAAATCGCCAATTGTTATTCAACCGGCCAGGTCACCGGTGATGCGTACATCGGGGGCCTGATAGGACTGGTTGGGCCCGGCTTTGTGGCCAACTGCTATGCTACGGCTAACGTTTCAGGAAACCGCAATGTCGGCGGTCTGGTAGGTAAGACCACCGACGAAATGTCTACCATCACCGACTGCTATGCGAGAGGCTCTGCTTCGGGCAACAATTATATAGGCGGTTTGATAGGACAAATTGAACGCGGCGCGCTGGCCAGGTGCTATTCAGCAGGAAGCGTTTCGGGCCACCAATATGTGGGCGGCCTCATAGGATTTATAAGGCTTCAAGCACCCGTTTGGAATTGTTTCTGGGATATTGAAACCAGTGGCCAGCCAACCAGTGCCGATGGAACGGGCAAGACCACAGCCGAGATGCAGACCATAAGCACCTTCACTTCTGCAGGCTGGGATTTCTTCTCCACCTGGACCATCTGTGAGGGAACCAATTATCCGGTGTTGCTATGGCAGATTCGGCCTGCAGATTTTCGCTGTCCGGATGGCGTGAACATAACTGACTTTGCGTGGTTTGCACAACACTGGAGGCGGAGCAATTGCAATCCAGGTAACTACTACTGCGAAGATGCAGACCTTGATAGGTCTGGCTCAGTGGACTTTGCCGACCTGGCTCTCTTCGCCCGCGACTGGCTGGCAGGCCTATAAGAATGATTATTGATAAATGATAAATGATTATTTGCGACTCGGGGGTGAGTTTGTCTGGCCCTTTCTGCCTTCGGTGGACTCGAAAGCAGGTTTTTTCGCCTCTAAATAACAAATTCTATTTAAGGCTATGAGCACGATACTTACAGCCTTTTTTCTTGCTTTTGGTAAAAATTATAATAATCTTGGTGATTGGTAAATGGTAATTTGTAATTGAATAAATAGTTACCAGTAACCAATTACCAGTTACCATCATTGGGTTTGGCAGATGGATGTACTTTTAATCGGTAGTGGCGGGCGCGAACATGCGATTGCCTGGAAATTGGCTCAATCGAAAAACTTGGGCAAACTCTACATTGCGCCCGGTAATGCCGGCACAGCTAAGTGCGGAGAAAACGTCGCTATTGCCGCTACTGATATCAAAAAAATAGTAGACTTTGCACGTCAGAACAATATCGGCCTGGTGGTGGTTGGGCAGGAAGACCCGCTGGCAGCAGGTGTGGTTGATGCGCTGGAAGAAGCTGGCATAAAGGCGTTCGGGCCGAGCGCCGCTGCCGCACAGCTCGAAGCGGACAAGGCGTTTGCAAAGCAATTGATGCGCGCAAGTGCCGTCTCGCAAGCTGCCGGCAGAATCTTCGACCGATTCAGTGACGCGAAAAAATACATAGCCAGCAGAGACGAGCCGGTAGTGGTAAAGGCAGCAGGTCTGGCAAAGGGCAAAGGAGTCATGGTCTGCGACGACCCAGCGGACGGCATCTTAGCTGCTGAAAAAATAATGTGCGATAAGATATTCGGCTCAGCAGGCGACCAAATAATAGTGGAAGATAAACTTTTAGGCGAAGAAGCCTCGATATTAGCTTTTGTGGATGGTCATAATATTTACGTTATGGAATCATCGCAGGACCACAAGCCCATCGGGGACGGTGACACAGGCCCCAACACCGGCGGGATGGGCGCTTATAGCCCGGCACCGGTGATTTCTGAGGAATTGATGAATAAAATCACGCGTGAAATTTTAGTGCCGGTCGTAGATGGTATGAATCGCAATGGCACGCCGTATAAAGGCGTACTTTATGCCGGGCTTATGATTACCGGTGGCGGGCCGAGGGTGCTGGAGTTTAATGTTCGCTTCGGCGACCCAGAGGCTCAACCCATCCTTATGCGGCTGAAAAGCGATCTGCTGGAAGTTTGTCTGGCGGTTTGCGAAGGCAAGCTGGATGAGGTTACGCTGCAGTGGGACCAGCGGCCGGCAGTTTGTGTGGTAATGGCTTCAGGCGGTTATCCGGGAGATTACCAAAAGGCAAAGTTAATAACTGGTCTGGATGAGGCTGAACAGCTTAAAGATGTGGTAGTATTCCACGCAGGCACAAAAAATCAGGACGGAGACATCGTTACAAACGGCGGCAGAGTATTAGGCGTGACCGCTCTGGCCCCCGCGTCTTCTTGTCGAAGACAAGAGCGGGGGCTGGCTGAGCAAATCGCGGATGCAAAAGCCAGAGCGTATGAAGCAGTAGATAAAATAAAATTCGACGGTGCTTACTGGCGGCGGGATATTGCAGACAAAGCAATTAAAAAATGATAATTGATTGTTAGATGGCACAGCTTAAAACGCAAAACTTGAAGTGCAGAGGCAAGGTCCTCATTCGCTTGCTTTTTGCCGTCTTGATTTTGGCTGGTATTTTGGGGCTTATTTTTATCTGGGTAGTGCGAGCTTTGCCGCATGTTGCCATAGCGGAGATTAGCGAGCTGACTAATGCCCAAATCGAGGTCGAATCGGTCGATTTCAACTTTGACGGCTCGGTCTTCATCAAAAAGCTGGTAATCAGACCCGACCAGACGAGGGACGAGGGACGAGAGACGAGAGACGACGCCATACTCAAAGCTGACACGGTATATGCCCGCTTTGGTCTCGGCAGCTTGTTGTTATTGGGGCCGCGACTGAAAGAAATACATATTCGTGATTTTGTTTTCAATGCCCAATATGATTTGGACACAGGTCAATGGAATATAGCAGCGCTTAAAATCAATGTCCCTAAAGATGGTGCTGGTAAGCTGCCTCTTGTTCATCTGGAAAAAGGGACGCTGCAATATAGTAAAATCTCAAAAGGCCGGGCCAAAGTCCTCGCAGCAGTACCCATTGATATGAGGTTTAGACCTGCTGAAGAAATGCTGGCCGGTTACAGCTTTGATATAACGACGGCTGAAAGGACTAACTCTGGCAGAAGCAGGTTATTTGGAGTATGGCGACCCGGCAGGATTTCAATTGGAGGTGGGATTTCATCAATGGGTATCTCTGCATTTATCCCTCGCGAAGCGGGGACCCTTGAGAAGGCTTGGGTGATAAATGTTTTGGATGCCGAGTTAGACTATGACCGGGACAATAATTATTCCCTGAAACTGAAAATAAAAGATTTACTGTACACACAGGAAACTGCTGATGATACGTTTGCTTTCGATAAGCCAGCGTTTTTGACGAAGTCTGGTCTATTTACTACCTTGCAAAGATTTTTTAGCCGATATCGTCCCGCTGGAAGATTTGATATTGACCTGGAGGCGTCGGGCAATTTCAATCAACTGAGCGAAAGCACGGTGGCCGGCAGAGTCTATTGTAAGGATGTTTCGATCCGCGACCGCAAGTTCCCTTACACAATAGAGCAAATCACCGGCCAAGTAGATTTTACCGGAAATAGCGCGGTCCTAAATAATCTTTCCGGTAAACATGGCGACGTCAAAGTAACTTTCAATGGCTGGTCAAAAGATTTCGGTCCTAATCAGCAATACCAAATCCAGATTACAAGCGACAATATGGCTTTGGATGATGCCCTGCAGGACGCATTAAGCACAAAGCAAAAAGAATTGTGGTCAGCTTTTTCTCCGAGCGGCCTGGCAGCGATAGATTACCACCTCAGCCGGCGCTCACAAACCGATAAGAAAAAAACCTTGATAGTTGAGTTGCTCGGTGCAGAAGCTACTTATCGGGATTTTCCTTATCTGTTAAAAAATCTTAGCGGAAAACTCTCTCTCGGCCGTGATAGTATAACTGTCTCAGATGTTGTTTCACAAATAAATGGGGGTAAAATAACCTTTAACGGCAAAGTTGCCCAGTGGGATACTGACCGGCCGATTTATTATCTGTCCATCAAGGCCCATGATATTTCATTTGATTCAACATTGGCGAGGAAATTACTGGCCAAGCAAAGCGATTTTTACAGCCGATTTGATATGACCGGCCTGGTTGATGCCGAAGTAACGATTTTTACACCCACTGAGAAACCTGGGCCGACCAGTTTTTTAGCCGATTTGGCTCTGAAAAGAACTTCTGTGAAAGTAAATAAATTGCCGCTAAGGTCGCCTTCGGCGAGAAAGCCACTGGTGATTTCCGATGTATCGGCAAAAGTTATTCTTACGCCGGATTCCACGAGCATTAAAAGCTTTACTGGTCGGTATGACCAGAGTCTGGTTTCGCTTGCTGGTGGAATCTGGCATACAGATAAGGAGCAACCATCCCGTTATCATCTGAGCCTGAATGCGGAACAGATTCAGTTAAGCGATGATTTGTTCGGCCTTTTGCCCACGCCAGTTGGCAAAATGATTTCTAAATGGCAGCCAAAGGGTAAAATAAATCTGAGTGCTCATTTGAACAAAGCTGCCGGTAAGGACCAACTCGACTATCAAATAACTGTGGATTGTTTGGGTGACAGCGTTAATTTTAAGCAATTTGCGTATCCACTGAGAGACATCACCGGCAGGTTAACGATAACCAATAATAAGGTGAAGCTACAGAACATTACTGCCAGACCAACTGATAGTGTCCCGGTGACAATGGCGCCCTCCGTCATAAAAGTAAATGGCCAAATAGCCCTGGCTGATAATACTTTTAGTCAGGGACAATTTGAGCTTTCAGCAAGTGACATTTCCTTCAGTGAGTATCTGGGAGATGCTTTGCCTGAAGGCATTGCGCCCTCTTACCAGGCTTTGTCCCCCACTGGAAGATTCGATTTGAATTTGGAAGATGTAAAAATCTTCAAGGCTGACGATGGTGAAAAATACATTGATTTTACTGGTACTGCCAAATTCAAAGCCTGTCACTTCAATATATCCGGCACCCGAGCTGAATTAAAGGCGGTATTAAAAACAAAAGGCTCATATAAAATCGGTAGTGGTTTCTCTGATGGGCAGATTAGCCTTATAGCAGAAAATCTTGAAATTAAAGGCAAATCTATAACCAGCCTAACCGCGGATGTCAATTATAACCGGCACCTGCAGAGTTGGGAGGCTTCGAACCTGATTGCTGATTGCTACGGCGGCAGGTTGGCAGGTAAACTGCAAGTAACACCCGCAGACGAAGGTGCCTGGGAATATCTGCTGCAAGTAGGTTTTGATAATATTGACCTGAGACGATTTCTTGCAGCCCCCGCGAAAGCGGAAGCAGAGTCTTCTCAGACCAGCCATACCAGCGGGACAATGAGTGGCTCGTTGAGCATTGGCGCCCGCATTGCCCCCATGTCTTCTGTCGAAGACAGAAATGGGGGTTCGCGTATAGGTAGATGCAGATTGGCCATAAGGGATATGCAGGTGGGCAAACTTTCACCACTGGCCCAGCTGTTGTATACTGGATACTCGATACTAGATGCTCGATCCTCGATACTGGAAGCTGGTAAGGTGAAAAAATCCAGAATCCAGAATCCAGAATCCAGAATCCAGCATGCCTTCGAGCAGATGATTATTGATTCATACATTAAGGGCGACAGGTTGTTTTTTGAGAAGTTTGATTTGTCCGGCGAAACCGCGGCTTTTTATGGCTCCGGCTTGATGGATCTGCAAAGTGGGAATGTCGATTTGACTCTCATTGCTCGCGGCGAGCGGCTGGCCACTGCGGAGCCTTCGATTATACAGTCTTTAACTGAAGGTCTCGGCGGTGCTGTGGTGCGGATAGAGGTAACCGGCAATGTCCACAATCCAAAAGTAGAAACTAAAACCCTGCCAGTCATTGAAGATTCGCTGAAAATCCTCGGCACAACCCGCTAAAATTCTGCCGATATTGCTAATGGCCTGCAGGGCAAACCACATTCAAATAAGAGACATCTATCCCCAAAATAACCTTACAATTCAGGTAATGTGTCTTTGATTTTTTTCAGCAGAGATTACATTGACTATCTACTACTGATAGTTTAATATTATCGATAATCAACAACAACTTGTAAATCTGGAGATTAGA
>JBHIDV010000085.1:0-9173 GCA_046760285.1 Sedimentisphaerales bacterium | reverse complement strand
CGTTCTTCGCCCCTTAGGGGCTACGAAGGATGAATTCGGGGCCTATGCTGATTGGCTCAGCATGGGCCCTGCTTGTTTTTTCACATCGTTTATAGTCAGATAGATTGTGATTTTATATCTCTGAAATTTCAGAGTTCGGCGTTTGACTTAGAAAAAAGCGTTAATATAATGGTCAGCAAATAACGAGTTTTTTGTTTGTGGCCTGCAAAAGGTCGAAAATATGTCGACAAATATAACTTATGCTACTTTTTTACGGCCATCGAAGAGAGTATACGCTGGACTTTATGATGCCGCTTTGATTATTGGCGGCTCATTGCTGATTGTTTTATGTGCTCGAGTCAGAATTTTACTGCCTTTCAGTCCCGTCCCCATTACGGGGCAGACCTTCGCCGTGTTGATAATAGGAGCATTGCTTGGAGCTGGGCGAGGAGGTTTATCTGTGCTTTTATACGTAATGATGGGAGCAGCAGGATTGCGCGTATTTGCATTGGGAGGCGGTGTTGCGGTACTATTGGGGCCGACTGGAGGGTATCTGGTTGGTTTCATTGCCGCTGCCTACATCACGGGATCGCTGGCTGAAAGGGGATGGGACCGGCGAATTGGAACTACCATTTTGTCAATGGTTTTCGGGAATGTGGCCATTTACGCCTTTGGTTTGCTCTGGCTGTTCTGCCTGATGGGTGTCAATAAGACCGTATTGACTGTGGGTTTATATCCTTTCATTGTGGGTGATTTATTGAAGATATCGCTGGCTGCGGTACTTTTGCCATCAGGCTGGAAATTGCTCAAATATAGTGGGTTTGTCAGCAAGAGAGGTTAACAAACAACGGCATAGGGCCTTATTGATTGCTTAACGCAATACGCGATACGCAATACGATTATTTTGGGGAATAGTGTAACGGTAGCACGACTGACTCTGGATCAGTTAGTCCAGGTTCGAATCCTGGTTCCCCAGTTGCGAGAAGTATAGGAATGAGAAAGGCTTACAGAAACAGACAAAACAAAACCGGACTTTGGCATCGACCGACTTGTCTTGTACATGTCTTTTTCGGGAAGGCTTAGCCAGCATTTCTCACTACCACAAACTCAGAGGTCGCATAATCAAGTAGATGCCAGCTTTGCACGCACTCTGTTTTTCTTCGTCATTCCCCAGCCAAAGCCGGAGGAGAAGACAAAGCCAATAACACAGTCTTCACCCGCATCGAAACATAAGAATCTGGCTTTGGAGGCTGGGTGATGAAAAAACAAAAGCTCCTGTGAAGCGGATTACAGACTGCTATTGTACGCATTGTAAAAAAGTTTGGAAGAAAAACTCCGCTACGGCTCTGTGCCCTACGCCATAAACTGCTCACCTTAGTGAAAAACTGTAAAAATTCATTGCCTTAGAAACCAAAATCTCAAGCCTTATCAAGTTAATTTGTACCCAATCAGTTACCCTCTTGTCAAGATAAACTCTTTACAACGGACCACTGGTGTTTTTTCGATGGTAGGCTAAAGATTATAAGACATTTGTTTGCAGAGTCTTAGAAGCATTCCTGGAGAAAAACCCATCAAAAAATACTCGTTACAGCAGAGCTTTTAATCTGTGCAACGGTCCTGCAACCAAGCACAGCCTTCTGAATATTCCGCTGAAAAATTTTTAGAAATTTTATTCTTGCAAGAAAATTGGGTTTAGGGTATATTATCGGTAGTAAAGCAGCTAAGATAGAAAAAACACAACTGCTAACAAGACAGAAAGCTGGTTTCACATCATCGTGTGAATAAGAGGTGAACGTACATAAACAAAAGGGAAAACAGTATGATGAATAAACAAAGAGGATTTACGTTAATAGAGCTTCTGGTAGTGATTGCTATCATTGCGATATTGATGGCGATCTTAATCCCCGCCCTCAACATTGCGCGAGAACAGGCCCGGGGAATTTCATGCTCCGCGAACCAGAAGAGCCTTGCGCTGGCCTACATCGCGTATGCCAGCGAGAACGATGACACCATTTGTGGGGGCTGGGCGCAGTACAACAAAGTCAATGGCGTGCCTCCGTGGGCCATGCCACCTCTTGATTACTCAGCAGGCAAAATTGTTCCTATGGGCAGTGGACCCGTTACGCGCCAGCAACGGTACAATGGACTGAAAGAAGGAGCCATATACCAATACTTCAAAGATGTGGGTGCCTATCATTGCCCGGGTGACAATCGAATAATAAGGGGGACAAGCTTGGGTAGGGGACTGGAATATCTTATTTACCGTAGTTATTCTCTCACGGATTATATGCGGGCAACAGCACCTTCCGATCCGAAGAAATTGTCCAGTTTCAAAAACCCGGCCACCAAGATGCTCTTCGTAGAGGAGATATATGACGGCGCTGCAGGCAACCATAATCATCATGGTTGGTCGTATATACCGGGCAACGGCACTATGTGGGACCCGCTGGGCATCTTTCACAGCGATGCCTGCACATTTAGTTTCATGGATGGTCACGCAGAACGCAAGAAATGGGCGGACAAGCGGACGATTATCTACTGCACCAGTCGAGGAGAAGCTGCGGCCAAGGGCTTCGGCAAGGGACAAGTGTTCAATCCACCTAATGTTGACCTGGAGTGGCTGGACCTACACTACCCGGGTAAAACAAGGCAGGCTCAGTAGCCCCGCACTAATTTTAACCCGTATGAGGGAACCGAACTCATAAAAATCAGGGTCTTTCACCGCAGGAAAATTAGTGCGGGGTTTGACCCTGCTGCCAATACCAATAATCATCTTCGTGGCGACCTGCAGATTCACGCCGACAAAGTCTTTTAGCTCGATATTCTATTCCTGCCAAGTGCCGTAGAGTACTGCATTGGAATCCCAGTGGACGATTCCGGCGGTTACATTCTTCCATCTTTATAGTGGCTATATACAGTAAAAATCTACCTTGACGTAATCTGTCGAATAAATTTTTTTTGGATTTGAATATTGCAAAAGATTTATATTTAAGGTATACTATTTCTGGTAAAATAAGGCTAAAAATTAGTGGGAAAATGCAAAATTTACCGAACAAAGGCCTGAATTTGCGTATCTATCTTATGAATTAACGGCTAAACCTTAACAAATCGAAGGAGTATTATCATGTACAAACAAAGGGGTTTTACCTTAATAGAGCTTTTAGTGGTGATTGCTATCATTGCGCTGTTGATGTCGATACTGATGCCTGCTCTTCAGCGGGTAAAGAAACAGGCCAGAACGGTCGCTTGCATGAGTAAGCTGAAACAGTGGACGCTTTACTTTAAGATGTACACGGACGAGTACGACAACTATTTCATGGAAGGTTTTGCCGGCAGCAGCAGAGGTAACAATCGGTGGGTAAAAGCGATGGGCGAGTACCACAAATGGGAAGATGAAATTGCTACCTGCCCCAGTGCATCAAAACCCTGGTTTGATAAGAATGGCAATGCTACAGGCTTTAGCGGAATGGAGTATTTCGGCACCCACTCAGCCTGGGGCTACTATCAGCGCGAGGGATGGCTTGAACCTTTTAAGGGCAGCTACGGAATAAATGGCTGGGTTAATAATCCAGAACCAGGGTTCCATCATGGCGGTAAGCCCGAAAAAGACCACTGGCGGAGCCCTAATGTCAAAGGGGCCGCTTATGTGCCATTGTTTCTGGGCGCACAACGCTATAATGTTTGGCCCGAGCACACCGACCCTCCGCCACAGTTTGATGGCCAGACCTGGTCGGGAAGCGCACACATGTCACGAGTCTGTCTTAACCGACACAACGGATTTGTAAACGGCGCTTTTCTGGACTGGTCCGTTAGAAAAATAGGACTTAAGGAGCTGTGGAAATTGAAGTGGCATCGAAGCTACCCGGTAGAGTTTCCGCCACCAGTATGGCCAGATTGGATGAGAGATTTCAAGGAGTACTGACAAAAACGAGTGTGTACACATCGGACCAGTAGCGCCGCCATGGCAGAGCATCAAGAGACGCTTAATCGGAGGAAGAGTGGTTGTGCGGACGACAATAACACTAATGATAATTGCAGCAATCTTATGCCTTCTTGCTGGCTGTGGGCCGGGACAGCCATTTGAGATAGAAAGTTTAGACACGCCTCAGGTTCAGCGCGAAGCGCTGTTCAAGGCTGCGGCATGACGTTTGGCCCTGGGGTCGCCCGCAGCGTATATCATGCCGGTATCATGGTCTACATAAATCATCACTGGGTAGGCAATTGGCCGCGAAGTTGTACTTACCTTGTGTCCCCGGTCAGTTAGCTCACGTATAACGTTTTCGTCTATACGGTCATCTAACGTAAGACTTCCCAACGTCCCCAGTGTTGCTTTACGGTCTGGATTGGGATTGAAAGAGTTCTGGTGGTGTCCCGTGCTGAAGCGAGGAGCCGTAACTGCATCCTCGGGCATCATACCAAACTCGATGTGATTAAGAAGACAGTTCAGAGTGGTCTGGTCCTGCAGGTCACCGCCAGCAACACTGATGGCCATAACAGCCTTACCATCTTTAAGGACTATTGTAGGTGTCAGCGTGATGCGGGGGCGCTTGCCCGGCTGGATACGATTGGGGTGCCCCGCGGTGGTATTGAGACTTCGAAGCCTGTTACCGTGCGCTACTCCCAACTCACGACAGACCGCGTAGGGACCGTTGCCACTCGGGGTAGCTGCCACCAAGTTTCCCCAACGGTCAGCAACAACACACGTAGTAGTACCCCCACGTCCGGGCCGATACTTACCTCTATCCTTGACAGCCTTCAGGTTTAAAGGGTCGCCTGGACGAACCTCTGTGGAAGCATAAGTCATGTCGATCAGAGAACGGCGGAGCTTTGTATACCGGTCGGAAAGAAGCGCCTTCAAGGGAACATCTGTAAAGAGAGGGTCTCCATAGTATTCATCGCGATCCGCAAGGCCCAGCTTCAATGCTTCGGTAAGAACGTGAATGTAATCCGCGGACAGATGCCTCATCTTCTTCAGCTCAAAGCCTTCCAGAAGCCGCAAAGTCTGGCAAAGATATGGTCCCTGCGTCCAGGTATCGCATTTGCAAACAGTATAGCCTCGGTACTGTACCTTGACCGGCTCCTCAATGCGAGTCACATGAGCGGCAAGGTCCGCCTGGCGAAGAAAACCACCATTCTTGATGTAGAAGGCTACCAGTTCATCGGCGATGTCTCCCTTATAGAAACGGTCTCTCGCTGCTTGCAGCTTCTCTTGGCGCGTGCCGGGCGTCTTTTTCTCAGTCTCAATGAGTTTGCGGAAAGTAATAGCCAGATTCTCGTACCAATCCTGTCCTCCGGCATCGAGCAACGCAAGGGATGGTGCTACAACCTGCTCAAAAGTCATGGTCCCATATAGCTTAACTGCCGTTATAATCAGACTTACCGCGCCGGGGACAGGTGCAGCCTTGATACCACCCTTAGCAGGTATTCCATTTTTGTAATACCAGTCAATCGCGTCCGGAGCAAGTGGCGCACCGCCCAGCCCACACAAGACTTTCACTTGCCTTTTGCGTGCATCATAAATAATCAATGGTATTTCAGCGCCGATAGCGTAGGAGCCGTAATCCGTTATGCTGAGCGCAAGAAGTGTAGCGGCCGCTGCATCAGCCGCATTGCCACCCTGTTCAAGTATGGAAATGCCAGCTCTAACCGCATCTTTTCCACCAGCAGCTACCGCTCCTGCCTTGCCCGATGCTTTCCAACTAATCTCGGCTGCACCCAGAACCGGCCACGCAGTTAGTGCTGCAATCCATAAGGTGGCCAGAAATTGTGATATTCTCATGATATTTGCCTTCAGCAATTTTCAGGCAAACCCCCAGTGAAACTGGAGGCTAAATATTTAGCCCCACGTTTTACGTGGGGTTCGTATTCTCTCTGCGACACCGGCTGCTAATAAGCAGTCCAGAGGTACAATATCCGTGGTGTGCTTAGCTCATAAAGTGTGTCTGTGTTGATTTTAAGAGCGTTTTGATGGCGGTAGCTCAAAAAGCTGGCCAAAGAGAGTGGCTTGCGATATTGGACTACTTGTGCCTTTTCGATCCCCGCCAGTGACTTAACCAGCTCTATGGCCTCATCCAGATAGCCGATCTCATCAATTAGTTTTTTTTCGAGTGCTTCTTGAGCGCCAAAGATGCCGCCGTCGGCAAGCTGTCTGATCTGATCTTCCGTAAGTGACGACTTCCTGCCCTCGGTAACAACCTGAACGAACCTCTCATAAGCAGGGTCGATGAGCTTACGTTGTATATATTCCCGCTGCTCCTCGGTAAATGACTCAAACATACTGGGCCAATCTTTTTTGGGGCCTGAGGTGATAGTAAACGGTTGAATACCCAGCTTATTTTCCAGCAATTCCTGAATAACAAAATGTGCGAATATCACGCCGATCGAGCCTGTAATCGTGGTTGGTTCAGCTATGATTTTCTCACATGCAACCGATGTATAGTAGCCGCCGGAGGCGGCCACGCCCTGCATAAATGCGATGACCGGCTTTTTTTCTTCTTGGCGGTACTTTAGGATTTCTTTATAGATTTGGTCGCTGCCGGAGATGGTGCCGCCGGGCGAATTTACCCTAACTATCAAGGCCTTTACGCGCTTATCCTGCCGGGCCGCCTTTAACTGCCTGTACACATCTTTAGCCTGTCCGCCGTGTATTATGCCTTCCAGCGAAATTATTGCTATCTTGGTTCTTGCTGGCCCTTTTCGTATAACTTCTTCGGTAAGCAGACCTCTTTGTCCTGTCGCAAAGAGGGTAACTACCCCAATTAGCATCAGAACTAACGCGATATTTGCTATAATCGATAAAGCTAAGATAATTCCAAAGAAGACCTTCCAGCCTGTTGCTCTGCTCGATGTTCTTACCGTCGTGGCGTCTTGAGTTGGGCTTGGCATCGGCCCTGGAAGTTGCGGTCCTGTTGGCTCTGATAAATTATTGTTCTGCTCAAAATCCATGATAAATCCTTTCCAAAAGACCTCTGGAAAACGTGTGCTACAGAATTGTACACCAAGTAGACTCTGCCGTCAATCCCCAAAAATTATGGGATTATCCCACCTCTGTCATTCCTGCGCAAGCAGAAATCCACTCTATTTCTACCCTAAGAGCAGAAAAACTGAAGAATTTCCTTGACTTTTCTATCCAGAAAGTGTACTTTGTATATATAATCAGAGGGAGAAGGGTGAAAGCTCTCTTATTAGTTCATTTCAGAGCTTTCCCACCGAAGTCAAGCCAAAGGGAGATGGACCATAGCTCTTGAAGAGTGCACTTATAGTTGAGAACTCTATCAAGGGAGGAGCTGAGCATGTTATGAGCTGAAAGTGATGATTTTTAGATAGAGGATGCCCGTAGTGTCCTGTCATAGAGAGGATGTTAACAACTATTTATTATGTGGAGGGATGAAAAATGAAAATTACTTTCGGATTAACAGTGACTATCATGATAATCTTTGTCTCTTTGTTCCTCGCTACAAAAGTAATGGCGGCTGTTTACAGGTATGACAGCAATGATGTACCCAAAGATATTCCAGACCCAGGCACGACCTTCTCGGCCTTGACCGTGCCGGATTCATTAGTAATTAAAGATGTCAACGTCGTACTTGACATCACGCATACCTATGATGGTGACCTAAATGTATACCTTGTCGCACCTGACGGAACAGAGGTGGAGCTGTTCACTGCCGTAGGTGACAACGGCGATGACTTCGACGCTACCGTTCTCGACGACGAAGCCAACCGATCAATTATAGATGGCAGTGCTCCGTTTATAGGGCCTTACCAGCCGGAAGGTAACCTGGCGGACTTTGGTGGTCTGAACGCCCAGGGCACCTGGCAGCTTAAGATTACGGATGATACCGAACAGGATTCTGGAGTTCTAAACTCCTGGAGTTTGCTCATTGAGCCCTGCCCACTTCCGCTGGCACCGACCAATCCAAATCCGCCAGACGGCGCCATAAATGTGGCGGTCAATACCTGTTTGTCATGGGACCATGGCCCAGCTTCATCTGGTATAACCTCGGATATTTATCTGGGTACTGACCCGAACACGCTGATACTGGTGGCAAGTGATCTGACCGAACCGAATTATTGTCCTAGTCCGTTGGAAGCTGAGACCTGGTATTATTGGCGAGTTGAAACTGACAATCCCTGCTGGGTCACGCCCGGACCGATATGGTCATTCGAGACAACACCTGCTCCGGTGGCGAGGTGCCGGGATGTAACCGTGCCAGCGGACAAAGATTGTCAAGCTGTGGTGACGATTGATGATATAGACCGTCAGTCGTACGACCCGGATGGCGGTCCGATAACCCTAAGGCTCGAGCCACCAGGGCCTTATTCAACAGGCCAGCACACTATAACGCTAACAGTGACTGATGACGAAGGGGCGTCAGCGACCTGTGAGGTGATGGTAACGGTCTTGCCGACTGCTTACTGCTGCGCGAAGCAAGCTATCGACGAACTCTGGCAGCTCCGTGCCCAGGACCCGACCTCCGAGGAGCTGATCCAGGCCATTGATTGGCTCAATATGAGTCTCGGTGAAAATATCATGGCCAATGACCCAAACTGGCTGGTCTGGGCTGGCCCAGACCGTATTGCTCAGCGGCAAGGAGGCTTTGCTGGCTCGCAAGTCTTCGAGTATCAGCAGCAAGCCTGCACGTTGTTAAGGATATACGTGCAGAACGGAGGATTTGCTTTCACCGACCAGGTTAATAACATTTGGCAGTTACTGGCCGAAGCAGGCAAGAAACTGACACAGACCGCTATTTCCGACGCTATTTTCCAGGGTGCTGACCCCGCCATCATCACAGAAGCTAAGACGATAAGCAGGCAAGGCGACGCGGCAAAGGATAGAGGCGGCAGAGAAATCTGCGATGTGGCTCTGCCAAGATATGCAGAAGCATGGCGGAAGGCCATAGATAGCTTGGGGCCGGATGTAGACATAAACCGCGATGGCAAAGTAGACGAACGTGATTTTGATATCTTTGTCGAACAATGGCTTGAAGAGGTTTTTCTGCCTTAGGCTAACCAGAATCTAATGAGTTGAGGGGCTGGCGAGCTTTTGTCTACCAGCCCTTTTTTATTACAATTGTACCTCTATACGGGATTATCCAGTACTCTAAGTAGTTTTGCTTGACACAGGTCTTTCAGGGGTAGAAAATGCAAGCTCAGGCCGAATAAATCGGAAAACGATAAGATATACTGAATTT
>JBHIDV010000084.1:0-9187 GCA_046760285.1 Sedimentisphaerales bacterium | reverse complement strand
TGCTGAGGCGATTGCTGATAGCAGGTCAGCCCTTTTAATGAACACAGAGGACAGAGGACAGAAGACAGAATTAAAAAGATATGGTGTGTTGTACACATCATAAATTACGATGAAAAACGACAGAGGAACAAAGAAATACGACATCCGAACGACCAGCCATGAGCGACCAGCCGCCAGGGACGATTTAGCTTTTACGCTTGTTGAGATTCTGATAGTAACGGCCTTGCTTGGCATCTTGGCAGCAGTGGTTATCCCATCCGTTGCAGACAGTACTACGTCGGCTAAAGGTAGTGCTCTGGCGACGGATTTGCAGCTGCTTCGCCGGTTTATTTTGGTTTATAAGGCCCAGCATCTGGAAGTTGGACCTGGTTATCCGAATGGTCAGACCACTGCTGCACCCACTGAGCAGGCCCTTGTTGACCAGGCTACCTTAGCCAGTAATAGCAACGGCCAAACTGCTGCGCCTGGTACGCCCGGGTTTAACCGAGGCCCTTATATGCAAAAGCTACCTGCTAATCCTTTTAACGGCAAAAATACGGTGCAGATGCTGGGCAACGGTGAAGCATTTCCGGCTGATGCCGATGACAGTCATGGCTGGGTATATAAGGCAGCTACCAGCGAGATTCGAGCAGACAACACAGGAACTGATATTAACGGAAAGCGATATTATGACTATTAGCAGCAGAAGAAGAGAAGACAGATGACGGAGGACAGAAGACAGAATTCGATGGGTGGCAGCGTCAAGTGCAGCTTGGCGATGGCCAACGCCGGCGCCTTTGGCTTTGAGGCTGCCACTCAACAAAGTACGAGCGACAAGCGACGAGCGATGAGTCGAGGTTTTACCCTTGCGGAGGCGATGATGGCCACCGTGGTGCTGGGTATAGCTGCGGCTGGAGTGTTGCTTCCGTTTACCAGTGGAGCAAGAGTGCGAGCTGAAGGCATGCGCAGAACCTTGGCTGCAAACTTAGCGAGCGATTTAATGGAGGAAATTATTCGTACGGAATTCGACCAGATAATAACTAAGTATGGCACATACGCTGAGCTACAAGGGCATATCATAAGCGATTTTTTTACAAAAGCAGAATTCACCGACCCTATGTACGCCAACTTCAGCAGAGATGCAAGCTGTACCTATGTTTATGTGCCACAACAAAGTGGCTCAGTAGAGTCAAATTTTATCCGCGTCACAGTGCGAGTATATTATAACGGCAGTCAAATTGCGACCATAAACCGACTTATAAGCAAGTAAAAAGATGCAAATTACGCAATACGCAATACGCAATACGCGATACGAAAAAGGTTTTACGCTGGTCGAATTATTGGTCGCTTTGGTTGTTGCCAGCGTAATTTTGACTACGGTTGCTACGCTCGCTTTTGCTCTGGGCACAGCAAGTGATGCGACGGATGATACGAGCTACAAACAGGCGCAGGTCCGTTATGCGACACTCAGGATTTCGGAGCTGATTCGGCAGTGCAAGCTGATTTGTGGCACGCCAGGGGATGATTTGGCTGTTTGGCGGGCTGATGATAACGGCGATGGGCAAATCAACATCAATGAGCTGGTTTATATCGAAAGAGGCCCAAAGGCAGATTATCTACGACTTTGTGAATTTCCCCTCTCCGATACTTCGCTGGTAACGTTGAGCGGGATTAAAACACTCTCGCCGAGTAGTTATAGCGTGACTTATGTGCCGTTAGTGTCACAATGCAGTAAGGTGCAGTTTAGTTTTGATGTTTTACCGCCACAAAGCAAATTTTTGAGTATCTCGTTTGATATTGTTGAAAATAATATTGTTCACCGCTATCAGATAAATAATGTGCTTCGAAGCTGGGCAGGGAATCTGCTTAATGAGACCGTAACTGCTATTGTGAGTGATGATGATTAAACGAAGAATAAAATTACACGATACGCGATACGCGATACGCAATACGCACAAGAAAGGTGCGGCGTTACTGGTGGTCCTGTTTGTTGTGATGGCCATAACCATTTTATCGCTGGGCTTTCTGTCGCGAAGCGACGTTGAGCTGGCCTGTGGCCAAAATATGGTGTTGCGAACGCAGATGGACTATTTAGCTGAATCGGGCTTGCAGCATGCTAAAGGGCTTATCCTGAACCCACAAGATGTCGAGCAGGAGTATTGGACCGGAGCTGCATCGCAGCAGTTGGTCGCAGGAAGTGACGATTATTATGATGTGGTGGTTGTTCGTGATGATTCGGACCCTGCGAATCGTTGCAATTACATTATAGATTGTAATTCCTATAGGCTAAAAGCTGGTGAAGAAGTTGGCCGCAGCAATTTAAGGGCTGAGCTTCGCCTTGACCCCTGCATCGCATACTGGACTGGGGCAGATACAAAAATTGGGCAGAGATTTATAGTTAATGGTGACGTCTATTGTAATGGTGAACTTTATGGCAATGGTCGGGTCCAAGGCGATGCCTTCGCCAGCGGTAATATAACTGTATCAAATGTTCTGGGCCAGAAAAATGAATCAGTCATAGAGCCACCGGTGGATTGGCCTGGGCTAAATGTTAGTGACTTTAGCTCGATGTATTATATTGGTTCGGAAAGCTATTCGCCACATATTGTTGACGTCAATGTTCATCCGGCGGGCAACTTCGTTCCTTCCGGAAGTAACCCCGCTGGAGTCCGTTACTGCATCGACAATATTATTTTGCCGGGCGGTGTGGACATTGAAGGTATGCTGGTGGTTAATGGCACGTTGACGATAACCGGAGCAACCAATGTAATTAGCGCTGTGAAAAATTTTCCAGCTCTTTTAGTTAGCGGCGAAGTAGTCATGAAGGATGGTGCAACATTACAAATTAACGGGCTCGCTCAGATTGGTCAGAGGATAACCATCGAACCAGAGGCTGGGTATGTAGATATTGACGTGGTCGGGGGTTTGTTTATCGCCAATGGTGATATTGATGGGCAAATTTCAAGTACGATTTCTATTGATATAACTGCGGGGCCTGCCATAGCAGCTATTCAAACCTGGCCGACGGCAGGTACAGCAAACAGATGGACACCAGCCGGCGGGGCATTTTTCAAAAGTATCCAAAGAAGGTAAGAACGACTCTTGTACAGCTTAATTCAGAAGGCTGAAACAAAAATCGCTTATCGGCCTTTTTACACTACGAAAAGAAAAATCAGAAATATATTAATAGTATCAACTACATATTATTACCCTCTCCAGACATCAAGATAGCTCGGACGTTGCTGTCATATTGTTTTGACGGTTGTACCAATTTTGTTGGCCTTAACTGTAGAGGGTATGAGATGTGACACTTGTATCGGAGAAAACCCCGCGTGAAACGCGGGGCCAAATATTTAGCCCCCAGTTTCACTGGGGGTTCTGTTTCTCGTTTCACGTGGGGTTGTTCTACCCGATTGGTAAAGACACATTTCAAGAAGGCCGAAAAGACAATGGAGGTAGGGATTATAATGTGCCAGCATAGACAAATAAAGATACCAGATGCAGCTTCTGGGATACGGGTGCAAGGCAGGGGCTTTACTGTTATTGAGATCTTGATTGTGGTTGTCATAATCGCCATAGCGGCGCTGATAGCTGTACCGATGATGTCTTCGGCAGCTTCTATACAAATCCGCGCTGCGGCAAACATGATTGCCGCGGACCTGGAATACGCCAAAAGTATGGCCATCAGCAGAGGACAAAATTTTTCAGTGGTATTTGATAAAAGCACCGAGAGCTACAGCATAAAGAATCAGGACGGTAACATAATACCGCATCCTGTAAAAAAGGGTTTTGACTACGTTATAAATTTCCAAAACGACAGCAGGCTGAACAGAGTTGATATAGTTGATGCTGATTTCGATGCCACTAGCGAGATCAAGTTTGATTATCTCGGAAGCCCGTACAGTGGCGACGGTACTCCTTTAAATAATGGCATTATCACTCTGCAAGCAGCAGAAATTACTAAGACGGTTACTGTAGAGCCTGTTACAGGATATATCTCGATTTCATACTGATAAGGTGAAACCTAAATGTTTAATTGGGGACTGAAAATTCGGGGTCTGAGGCCGATAGGATTAGATATAGGGCATCATTCTATCAAGATGATTCAACTGGCAATCAACGGCGACCAAATTGCCGTTCTGGCAGCGGATGAAGCACGTGTCAATGCCGGTATAGATGGTGATAGCGAAGAAAGAAGGAGGTCTGTTATTTCAGCAATAAAGCGGATGCTGGCAGAAGGCAACTTCCACGGAAGAGATGTGGTCTCCTGTTTGCCCAATGACAGATTGAAAATGACCTCTCTGCGATTGCCGGAGACAGAAACGGCCCAAATTGAGCAGGCTCTAAGAAAAGAAGCTCGACAGCGTTTCGGATTGGACCCGGCTAAAGACGTCATTAACTATATGCTTGCCGGCAGTGTTAGGCAGGGTGATGAGATTAAGAATGAGTTGATATTGTTTGCCACCGACGATGAAACGATAAGAAGTCACATCGCAATGCTTCAAGAGGCTCAACTTAGGCCGGTGGCCATAGACGCTATCCCCTGTGCTTTGTTTCGGACTTTCGAGAGAAGTCTTCGACGTCAGGAGGATAAAGAGCGTACGGTAGTTTTTGTGGATATAGGAAGCCGATGCGCCACCGTGGTATTTGGCCGGGGAAGCGAAATTTGCTTCGTAAAGCAGGTAGCGCTGGGTGAGGAAAGACTAAATCGGGAAATAGCGGCAAGATTAGGTATTAGCATCAATGAGGTGCAGATGCTGCGGGGCAGGCTTCGAATGGAGAAAGGCCTTCCATCACCTTGGTCGGGCGCAACCGAAGGAGCCTGTGATGGTAACATCCAGCAGCTCGATGCCCCTACGCGACAGGTGATAATTAATGCTATAAGTACAGTTGCTGAAGAGCTGGCCAGAGAGATATCACTGTGTTTCAGATATTATACGGTGACATTTAGAGGCAAGCGTGTGGACAGAGCCATTTTTAGTGGAGGCGAAGCTTACGAAAATATCTTGCTCGATGTTTTAAGGCAGCAGTTGAAGGTGGAGATTGAAGTGGCTCAGCCATTAAGAGGCTTCGATATGAGAAATGTAAAATTTAGTGGTTTCAAGCAAGATTTGCTTTGCGAGTGGGCAGTGGCGGTGGGACTCAGTCTCAAGGGTTGCAATGGCAATACCAGCGGGCAGAAGACGCCCCAAACGCAAGAAAGTGCATTTGCTAACGGCAATAGTTATGAAAGAAATTGATTTTCTTCCAGAATGGTATAGAAGCAGCAGACGCCGGCAGTTTGGTTATCGCACACAATACTTCGCTTTAGCCGGCATGTTTGTGGTGATGGTGGTATGGAATTTTGCTTCCCTCAATTCCATTTCAAAAGCTACCGCAGAACTTGCTCTAATAGCATCGCGGCAAGCAAAAGCACAACATGCGGCAAAAGAATTCACCAAGACCAGAAAAAAAGTGGCGGAGTTGCAGAAAAAAGTGCGCGTTATCGAAGAAATTGATTCCCAAATTGATGTGGCAAGTGTCTTAGCGGAGATGAGTTTTTTGATTGATGAAAAAATCGTGCTCAGCAAAGTGGAACTCATCGCGGAGAAGTTTTTAAACAAAAAGCAGAACCAACCAAACAGTGGTTCCATTGTCAGAGTAGCTGAGGCTAACTTTAACCAGGGACAAGGATTACCACTTGGTGACGTCCGATTCAAGGTGGTGATAAAAGGCATAGCATCTGATGCCAGTGACACTGCAGAGCTGGTATGCAAGTTAGAAGATTCACCATATTTTTGTCTGGTCTACCCCTCGTTCTCACGAAACAGAACGATAGAGACCCTCGATAAATTCAAAATTCCCGCTCCTGGCCTTCGCAGGGACAACCCCCGCTTGCGCGGGAGTGACGTCATTCCTGCGAAAGCAGGGGGTGGGCTTCGGGTAAGCGAGTTTGAGATAAGCTGCTACTTGGCAAATTATCGGCAGGGACCCCGCTCCGCGGGAACCCAAGGTGAACCTTAATTTATGCAAAACCAGCAGAGCAAGAACCGGCAAAGAAAAGAGACTTATAGTGTTTTTTCGAAAAAAACAACAATTAACAATATGTGTTGTAGCTGTGCTGCTGATAGCTGATTTTCTATGGTTTGGCTGTCTGCCTTTGTGGAGAACCATGAGGGCTATCAAGCAGACCAAAGCTGCACTGAGAGTAGTAATTACTAAAGCTGCCATCGGCAGCAGACAATTGCCCGTACTTAAAGAGCAATTGCAAAAATTGCAAGGGATGGTTTCAAACTATGAGGTAAATGTACCTACGCAAAGGGACCTGGGCGGGTTTTTGCAGCAGATCGCTAATTTGATGACCGAGCACAATTTAAGCGAACAGATGGTTGTTCCCAGCAAGGAAATAAAGGCTGACGGCTTAAGCTGTATACCCATAAATATGAAGTGTAAAGGTAGATTGGCTCAAGTTTTCCAATTCTATAAACGGTTGCAAAGGCTGGATAGGCTGGTCCGCGTGGAACAGGTAAAACTCACAAACGATAGTGACTTCAGTGGCGAAGTGAGTATGGAAACCAAGGCGGTCATTTATTATCGGCAGGAAGCTTCGGGTAAGACAAACGGCATATAGGTGGCTCTGGGACGGGAACCCAGCCGCCACTTTTCGCGGCTGGGCACCTGGGAAAATATGAAGCTGAACGTAGCAAATACCAGTAATAGGACTAACAGGTTTCTTGCTCGATTGACAGCCGAGAGAAAAAAGACCGTATTAGCTTTTTGTTTGATTGCAGTGATGGCCTTTATGTGGGTTAGAGTACTTAGCAGAAAAGCACCAGATGCTGTGGAAGCGGCTTTGATGACACAGCAACAGGATTCAAACGACCAGCCCCTCATCGAGTCGGGGGTAAGAATATCTTTTGTCGAATTGCCAAAAGTAACAGGGCGAAATGATGTAATCACCAGGGACTTTTTTGACCCCGATGGCTGGCGAGGCTTTATAAAAGATAAAGAAGAGAAAAACCTGGTTGGTTATAAAGAAGTAGATGTCACTTCACATGATGATAAGCAAGAAGTACTGAACAAAATTGCGGGAAAACTGAAGTTGGAAGCGATAGAGCTGGGTGAGGATCCCCGCGCCTTTATCAATGGAAGGTTGCTGTCGGTGGGGGATAAATTGCACCTCCAGGATGGGCTCGATTCGTATGAATGTGAAGTAGTTCAAATTGAACAAAATTTGGTACGGCTGGCGTGTTCAGAAGTAGAAATAACATTGAGACTTATGCCGATAGTTGAAGTAATTGATTAGGAATAATCCGCCTTTGGCGGACTAAGTATTCAGCCCCACGTTTTACCCCTGCTTTCGCAGGGGCAAGCTTGTCTCCGTGGAAACGGGGGTGAGGGTTTTAACGAGGGTTTTAGAAAGGTAGGAGCTCAACTATGTATAGCAATAAAAGTTCAAATGACAGTACCCAGATAGGCAAAGTCCTATACGTATGTGGATTTGTGTTGATTGTGATGGTAGCTCTTGCGGTCGGTGGCGTCCAGCAGAATCCCACCGAGGCTGACCCCAATCAAAACATCGTTGCCTTAGACGTTGATGTAAGCAGCGCTTCCGATCCACCAAGTGTGAGTGAAACTGAACCGCAAGCGGCGGAGGATATTTCCACGGATGCGAGGATTCGGTCAATCTCTTTTAAGAAGGATTGGCCAATACGGGATGCACTTCAATTCTTGGCAGCCCGGTATCAGAAAAACATTGTGCCTTCAGCGAAAGTGGATGGCTTGATTACGGTTACCAACCTCTATGATGTGACATTTGAAGAGGCCTTAGAGTCAGTTTTGGGCTATGGCTTCAAATATGAACAGCAGGGCAATTTCATTAAAGTTTACACCGCGGAAGAATATAAAAAGCTCAAGGAAGACCCAGACCGAATGATATACCGGGTGTTTACCTTATACTATATCTCTGCTGCGGAGGCCAAGAAGCTAATTACGCCCATGCTTAGCAAAAATGGTCGCATTGAAACCACAGCCGCAGCGGTGACCGAGTTTCCTACTGGTGAGTCTATAAGTTCCGTGACCGGCGGTGGTGATGCTACGGCGATGAATGACACCATGATTGTCTACGACTACCCGGAAAGGATCAAGCAGGTCAGCGAGGTGTTACGCTCGGTCGACATCAGACCGACGCAGGTCCTGATTGAGGCGACTGTTTTAAGTGTTACACTCACCGAAGATACGCAATTCGGCATTGACTGGCAGTTTCTGCTGGGAAACGCATCCGGAGCGACTGATTTCATTCCTCGGGCAACGAGCGTATCAAGTCCTAAGGACTTCTTTAAGTCTACCAATACCTCTCAGGTCAGTAAGAGTGGCGGCTTTATCATTGGTTTCGCACACGACAGCATAGCGGGCATTATTAAGGCTGTGGAAGAGGTTAGTGATGTAACTATCTTGGCTAATCCCAAGATATTAGCAGTCAATAAGCAGCTTGGCCAGGTCTACATCGGCAAAAAGTTGGGGTATCAATCTCAAACCACACAAACCGAGACTATGACAACTCAGGAAGTTGATTTCCTTGACACTGGCACCAAGCTTTCTTTCAGGCCCTACATCGGCAACGACGGTTATATCCGAATGGACATCCATCCCAAAGACAGCTCCGGTGATTTGAAGGCCAACAACATACCTGACGAGACCTCAGCCGAACTGGTGACTAACATAATAGTCAAGGACGGGGAGACTATAGTCATAGGAGGACTATTCAGGGACACCATCAAAGCCAACAGGACCCAAGTTCCGGTGCTGGGCCAGTTGCCAATTATAGGAGGGCTTTTCAGAGGCACGGCTGACCAGGCTAAGCGGGAAGAGGTTATTGTCCTGCTTACGCCTCATATTATAGAGGAACCTTCTGAGACAGAGGGCCAAGCCAGAGCAGACGATGTCCGCCGTAAGAGATTCGGTGCAAAGCAGGCGATGCAGTCAGCAGGCTCAGCCAGGATAGCTGAAGACCGTTATGCCAAAGCTGTCAAATATTATCTGGAAGGTGACAACGAATCTGCGATGTGGCACCTAACTATAGCACTTAAACTTCGTCCGACATATCTGGAGGCGCTTCGGCTGAAAGAAAGGATTATCGCCGAGACAAATCCCGATGAGGTGGACAAGATGGAGAGAATTATGCTGGAGGTTATGGACCGGCAAGAGGCTTCTAAGTGGATGAGAAGAT
>JBHIDV010000083.1:0-9221 GCA_046760285.1 Sedimentisphaerales bacterium | reverse complement strand
CAAAAAAGTGAAAATCGAAAATCATACTTGTTTACGAGGTGGATTATGAAAAAAATATCAATTGGCTCATGGGCGTATACGATTGGCCCATATGCAGAAAAACCGGTACCCTGGGAAGAGGTGATAAAGAAGGTCAAAGAGTTGGGTTTCGACGGCGTAGAATTGGGCGGCTTTGAGCCGCATCCAAACCCGGATAATTTGCCTGAGAAAGAGCAGCGCGACGCCTGCAAGGAGCAATTGGAAGAGATGGGGCTGGAGTGGTCCGGCTTGGCTGCGGATTTGTGGAGCCAGCACCTTATCGATGCGGATGAAACTTGCGCGTATCTGGAGTGTTTTCGTAAAAATCTGCAATTCTGTGTTGATCTTGGAATCCCTGCCATTCGGGTAGATACTGTTCAGCCGCCGACCGTTTTTGACCAAGTTGATGCCGATACTGCGCGAAGGCGGGTGGTCGCGACCTGGAAAATTTGTGCTGCTGAGGCTGCAGACAAAGGTGTACGCATGGCCTGGGAATTCGAGCCTGGCTTTGCGTTTAATAAGCCATCGGATATTATGCGCATCCTTGATGAGGTGGGGCATGATAACTTTGGGGTGATGTTCGATACGTGCCACGGCTATATGGTGGCTACCACCGGTGCACGTCAGCCAGGTGAAAAGGAAACTCTGCCGGGCGGTGTGGTGGAATTGGCCAGAAAGCTCCGCGGAAAAATCAATCATATCCACCTGATCGACTCCGATGGCACCCTGCACGATAATGAAACATCAACTCATACACCTTTTGGCGAGGGCAAGATAAACTTTGATGAACTGCTTGGCGAGCTGGCGAAAAACGATATGGGACACGACTGGTGGACAATTGATTTGTGCTTCTGGCCGGATGCCTGGGCCGTCACGGAAAAGTGCAAAAAAGCGGTGGATGAGCTAAATAAAAAATATGGATAGCTAAAGTGAACTAAAGTTCCTAGAGTAAAGCTGTAGAAGCTCGTTTGTTGTTCTCGAAACTCGGAACGAAGCTCGAAGCTGGAGACTGGATGCTCGCTCAAAAAGGAGTTTCAAGCTTCTATAACAAGCGTCGATACGAGCATCGATAACCTTAAACGAGAGCCATGAACACCTTAGGCACTTTAGCTCACTTTAGGCACTTTCTTAATGTTAGGAGCAGTACTATGAAGAAGAAACTTAATATTGGTCTAATTGGATATGGTTTCATGGGCCGGACGCACTCCAACGCCTACCGAAAGGTCAACAACTTTTTTGATGTGCCGTATGAGCCGGTCCTGCAGGTAGTCTGCGGGCTGGCCGAAGACGAGGCCAAGGCCTTCGCCGAGCGGTGGGGCTACCAGTCGTACGCCACCGACTGGCGGAAGGTAATCGAGGACAAGAGCATCGATGTAGTGGATATCTGCGTGCCGAACGACCTGCATGCCGAGATTGCCATCGCCGCCGCCCAAGCAGGCAAGGCCATCTGCTGTGAGAAGCCTCTGGCGCTGAACGCCGCGCAGGGCGAAGAAATGGTCAGGGCCGTCGAGAAGGCCGGCGTGGCCAATGTGGTCTCGTTCAACTATCGCCGGGTGCCCGCCGTGACGTTGGCCAAGAAGCTCATCGACGAGGGTCGGCTGGGACGAATCTTTCACTATCGGGCCAATTTCCTGCAAGATTGGACGATCTCGCCGGCGGTACCACAGGGCGGTATGGCCACGTGGCGGCTGGACGTCAAGGCCGCTGGCTCAGGCGTAACCGGCGACCTGCTGGCACACTGTATCGACACAGCTATGTGGCACAACGGGCCCATCACTGATGTGTGTGCTATGACAGAGACCTTCGTTAAAGAGCGTATGCACGCTGAGACCGGCAAGGTCGAGCCAGTGGGTATCGACGATGCGTGCACCTTCTTCTGCCGCTTCAAAAATGGCTCACTGGGCAACTTCGAGTCCACCCGCTACGCTCGCGGCCACAAGGCTCTTTATACCTTTGAGATTAACGGCGAGCATGCCTCCATCGCTTGGGACCTCCATGACTTGCATCGGCTTAGTTACTTTGACCATCGCGATGAATCCATCGTGCGCGGCTGGCGGTCAGTTCACGTCACTGACAGCGACATGCCATATATGGACAAGTGGTGGGTGCCGGGGCTACAGATCGGCTACGCGGAGACATTCGTTCATCAGGCGGCAGAGTTCCTTCAGAACCTGGCCAAAGGCAAGCCGACATCTCCGACCTTCCGCGACGCCCTTGCCACGCAATATGTCTGTGAGGCTGTGCTGAACTCAGCGAAAAGCAATAAATGGGAAAAAGTCAAAGGACAGAGGACAGAGGACAGATAACAGACTTTTATTTTCTGTCTTCCATTTTGGAATGAGGAGAAATTATGTCTGCCAAATCTATTGCGACCAAAGCGCTTGAGCAAGGAAAAGGAATCGTGAGGCTGGCGCCAAACTGGGTGCCGCGTTCTTTTTGTGTGCCGGGGCGACGTATCAAGCTTCATCCGGATGATTATTATGCGCTGGGTGGAGAGCGTGGCGGCCTCGATGAACGCTGGTTTTCATCAACCACACCAGCAGACAATGGACCTTTGACCGCGCCGAATGAAGGCTTGAGTTTCATTGTGTTTGAAGATAATGGCAAGGTAGAAAAAGTCCTACTCAAAGAGGCAATCGATGAGCTCAAGGGCGAGCTAATCGGCGATAGAATATGGAACGAGTACAAATGTTGGCCAATGTACTCAAAATTCTTTGACAACCAGGGTGCTTTGCCCCATCACATACATCATCGCGACAAACATGCAAAGCTAACCGGTCAATTGGGAAAGCCGGAAGCCTATTATTTTCCGCCGCAGGTAAACAACCACGGAGGCGATTTCCCTTATACCTTCTTCGGCCTAAAGCCTGGTACCACCAAAGAGCAAGTCCGCCAGTGTTTGCTTGATTTTGAAAAAGGTGACAATAGAATCACGGACCTGTCTGTTGCCTATCGGCTCCAAGTCGGCACGGGCTGGGATGTCCCGCCGGGTGTCTTGCACGCGCCGGGCAGCCTCTGCACATACGAGCCGCAGAAGGCATCAGATGTTTTCGCTATGTACGAGTCACTGCCACACAACCAGGTTGTTCCTAAGGAACTTCTCTGGAAAGATACACCTGAGGACAAAATGGGCGATGTGGAGCATTTGCTGGCGGTGATTGACTGGGACCTGAACGTTGACCCGGATTTTGCAAAGAACCGGTTTATGTATCCCAAACCAGTTCGGCCGATAGAGCAGATGAAGGCTGAGGGTTACATCGAAAATTGGATTTGCTATAAGTCAAAGGCTTTCAGTGCCAAAGAACTTATGGTTTTGCCAGGGGCAACCATCACCATCAAGGATAGTGCTGCTTACGGACTTATTATGATGCAGGGCCACGGGACCATGGGTGTGTGGGACATCGAGACTCCTGCACTTATAAGATACGGCCAGTTGACCCATGATGAATTCTTTGTCACAGAATATGCAGCTAAAGATGGAGTAACCATCGCTAATCCTTCTAAGACCGACCCCATCGTTATGCTCAAGCATTTTGGCCCTGATAACCCGGATTTAGATGTACAGTAGCTATTAGGTTCTGCTCTGCTGTACTTTGTGAGAGACGCTTTATTTTCATTGACTTTGCAGATTAGAAATTGTATAATTTTATAGTTCTTTTGCAGCTTTTCCGCAGAAAAGTAAAGAGAATTATGCACAAAAAAAGCGGTTTTACATTGATAGAACTTTTGGTGGTAATCGCCATTATTGCATTGTTGATGGCAATATTGATGCCGGTGTTGCGAAAGGCCCGCGAGCAGGCTAAAAATGTCGAATGCTTCAATAACCTGAGGCAAATCGGCCTGGCCGCCAATTTATATGCCGAGGATTATGATTTGTACGTCCCCCGCGGTGCCGCGGGTAGTACGGAGAGGGCTTGGTACCAGCTTTTTATGCCTTTTTTAGCCCAAAAGCCAATCCGCAATGATTACCGTACCGTCAAGATTTATCGCTGCCCTAGCTACCCTGACAAAGAACAGACCGTTTGCTATGTGGTCAACGGCTGGAACTTCAAAGACAAAAATGATATGGTCGGGGACGAGATATTAAGACCGACTAAGCTGACCACTTGTACTCAGCGAGCGTACACTCTCTACCTGGTCGATAATGAGGACGGTCCCTGGCGACACATCATCAGGAAAGCAGACGACCCAGGAACCAGACGGTGTGATGTATGGCATCCGGGACATATGCCCATGTCTGAAAGTCACGACGTAACCAGAGGCCGACGGGTGGCACGGGCCCGGCATAGGTTCGGCTGTAATAGCCTGTATCTTGACTGGCACGTTGAGTACATACCGGCCGAGGATATGACCATCGACATGTGGAGATGGGAAAAATGACATATCAGCTGCTTTCTGCCAAATGGTAGGGGCCTAAGTAACCTCGAGTTTTTCATATTCATCCTGCCAACCAACTGCAATTTTTTACTTATCTTCGGATATTAAGGCGAAATTTCCGGAAAAATTTGGTAAAATTTTGTATTAAATTTCCTTTTGGTGTATCTATATATAAAGAAATGTTAGAAGTAGGGCAAAATGAATCTGCACTGGTTTGTGCAGCCAGAGAAGGTGATAAAGAGGCGTTAGGCCTACTACTGACGCGTAACTGGGCATGGCTAAAAGGATTGGTTTACAGCGTCATAACTAACGCCCATGATGTCGATGACGTTTTACAGGATATTTGTGTTCGGGTCATTAGCAAAATCAATACATTGCGCGAGCCAGAACGGTTTCGACCATGGCTGGCGGTTTTAGCCCGGCGCCAAGCCATACGGTACAGCCAGCGAAAGAACCAACGGACGGTTTCGCTGGATGAAGAAGTAGCTGGTCGGCTCATGTGTTATAAGGCCGACCAGCTACTTGATAATATAGAGCGAAGGGAACAGTACCAGCAAATACTACGGGCAGTAAGGTCGCTGCCTGAAAAATACCGCCAAGTATTTATACTGCAATACACCGCCGATTTAACCTATGGGCAGATTAGCGAGATACTTGATATTCCCATCACCACCGTACAGATTCGGCTCGTGCGGGCACGGCGTATGATTTATAACCAAGTTTCAGGCAAAAACAAAAATAAGGTACGAGAAATATGACAGAAGAAATGCTGCAAATTCTGATTGGAAAATATCTCGATGGTGAGATTAGCCCTGTTGAAGGACGTCTGCTGGAACAGGCATTACAGAAAGACTCTCAAGCCAAAAAACTTTTCGAACAGTTGCAGGATTTGCACCGGGCCAGTCAAGAGGTGATTGATTCTGAAATTATCGACCGTGGCAAAACCGCTGAAGAGATCTTCGAGCGAGCCTGGCAGCAAACAAAACAACCTTTACATCGAGTGATAAATATGAGTGGCCGCCTGCGATTCGCAGTTGGACTGGCGGCTGGGCTTATAATTGGGCTGACTTTGCACTTTGTTTTGTCTAACCAATTAATAAGCACAGACTATGAACCGCCAGTAAGTACGGTAGCGCAAGATATAAGCAGGGTATCGGATGATATTAGGCCGAAGTCACAACCACCTGTGCCAGATAGTAGTGAAAACGTGATTCGCAATGTTGACTGGTATAGTTTCACCGATGAGGGTGGTCGACAATGGCTCATTGAAAGGGTCAGACAAGATGTAGTTAGGCCTGCTGTATATAGCGAAGGCCTGTGAGTATAAGAAGAAAGGAAAGAACTATGAAATTAAGAAATGTTAGCTTGATGTTCTTGGCGG
The DNA here is from genome assembly GCA_046760285.1 of Sedimentisphaerales bacterium. Taxonomy (GTDB): domain Bacteria; phylum Planctomycetota; class Phycisphaerae; order Sedimentisphaerales; family Anaerobacaceae; genus JBHIDV01. Next base: position 3,445 of record JBHIDV010000083.1, on the reverse strand, counting down.
TTCTGTTTGCCGTTAGTGTGTTACTGTACGCCGAATCCGAATCGCCGACCACACGTACTTTTTTAGGTGCCCGGCTGGACAAAAGACCTCTTCCTGATTTTTTAGCCAAACACCTGGGGCTTTCCCCTGGCCAGGGCTTTCGGATAATTAATTTGCACCGCGATGGTCCTGCACACCAGGCCGGCTTGGAACGAGATGATATTCTTATTGGCTTTCAGGGCGAAGACGTCACAGATCCCGATGGGTTCGTCGATGCGATTCGACAGTCCAGCCCTGGTGATGAAGTCACATTAGAGATAATACACTTAGGCAAACGTAAAACCGTTAAGGTAAAGCTCGGGCTGTTTGAAGGCAGAGGCGAATATGATTGGGTGTATTCAAAGGAACAACCGCAGATGATTCGATACGAAATCATTCGTCCCGGAGGGGCGTATCGCAAAGATAAAGAAGGCTGGGTACGGGTACCATTGGATCAAATACCGAGGAAGGTCGCTCTAAAAGTGGCTGGAGACTCAAAGGAAGGCACTATAGATTTACTCAACGAAGTGTACTCGTATTCCTATTTTGATGGTGACAGAAACTATACTATCACCATCGTAGGCAATCCCAACGACAAGGACGCAGAGGTTTATGTTCGTATTAGTGATACAAAAGGTGATACAAACTACGAGACAACAGTGGGAAGAATCGAAAAATTACCTAAAGGGTATCGTGCCATCGCCGAGGGAGCTCTTCAGGATGCTCGAAAATCTTCCCAAAAAACAGATTTGGAACATCAGCTACATTTCAGAAAATCCTATACCACTTCTTCACCCAGTTATACTCCAGCATCGCAGTTTGGGCCTGGTGAAGAGATTCTCGACAGGATAGAAAAGCATATGCGCGAGCTTCAGCAGCGTTTGGAAAACCTGGAAAAACTACAAGAGAAAATGCTTCAGCAGCTTTCGGATGAACTAAAAAAAGCAAAATCCATGGACCAGGGAAGGAAAGAGCAGAAAGTTTGAATTTCTCCTCCCTCCACTATATGCTTTCTGCAAAGCTATGGGGCAAATCGGCCCGTTAATAGTAGGGCTGGTTTGCCCCTGAGTTTTTGTAGCACAGCTAATTATTTAGCCCCCAGTTTCACTGGGGGTTTTTTCTAATGTTTGTTGACAGTTGCATTGTGGAAGGTACAATTATTTCAAAGAAGATTTAAACTAAAATTGGTGGTGGAGCTTATGGTTACGGGCGCGAACAAGAACAGGGTTTTGATAGCAGTAATATTAATTATCTGTTTGTGCAGCTTGTGCCCAGGAAAAGCTACGAACCCCCAAAGGCGCAGAATTTCGAGCAGGTTGAGCAATGCAAGCGTCTACAACCAATTGTCAAAGATTGTTGACCTCTCTGCTCTTACGCAACATACTCCTTTTGGCCAGGCAATCGAGATTTTGCGTAATTCAACGGAGCCTGCCTTGAATATAGTAGTGCTGTGGAGAGATTTGAGTGAAAACGCGTTTGTCGAGCAGGATACGCCCATCTCTATGGAAGGTGTTTCGGCAATTCGGCTGCGTACCGGTTTGGAGCTTTTGCTCAGGGCGGTTTCCAGCAGCCCAGGTGATTTGGGCTATGTGGTTCAAGATGGAGTAATTATCGTTGCTACCAAAGAGTCGCTGCCCAGAAAGATGGTGACGCGAATTTATGACATTCGTGATTTGACAGCTCCACCAGCTAACTATCGTTTTGCTCTGCCGATGGGTGTTTGGCCAGGCGCATTTGGGATAGGCCGAGGCTGGCCAGGCCAAGGGCCTATAGGGCCTTGGGGTGGAGCTGGAGGGGCTTATGGCCGCGCTGCCAGGCCCACGAGGCGGCCGGCTTTGCCGTATGGATCAGGATGGCCGAGTCGAAGAGCTGATGAAGTAGCCGGCCTTATCACCAGCACCATCGCACCACGCAGTTGGCTTGCCCCTGCGTCTCCCGACGCAAGGCGGGGCAGCGGGCGTTAATCCGGTAGAGAACTACTTTCAGAAGGGAAAAGGAGACCAAAGATGGACATTAAAATCACGAGTCCTGCCTTTGAGCAGGGCGGTATGATTCCAGCCAAGTACACCTGTGACGGGGCGGATGTTTCTCCGCCGTTGAAGTGGGACGCAGTTCCAGAAGGGACTAAAAGTATTGCTCTTATATCCGATGACCCGGACGCACCAATGGGCACCTGGGTACACTGGGTCATATTCGGCCTGCCGGCGGATACAAGGGAGCTGGCGGAGAATATTCCGCCTGATAGGACCTTGCCCAACGGAGCCAGGCAGGGCACCAGTGACTTTGGCAGGATAGGCTACGGCGGCCCCTGCCCGCCGAGTGGTACGCACCGGTACTTTTTTAAGATTTACGCGCTCGATACGGAGCTCGACCTGGAAGCCGGTGCCCGAAAACGTGATTTGCTCAAAGCGATGGAAGGTCATATCCTCGCCGAGGGACAATTGATGGGTAAATATAAAAGACAGTAAACTTGTGGTTTCTATTAGATAGTCTCGGTGGCCGGAATTTAGAAGTTTTCCAGTATAGCGGCTGTATGGATTGCCAGCAGCATCAGGTAATCCAGGTCACTTAGACTATATGGCTCCTGGTCCACATCATTATCGAGGTACATTACACCAAAACAACCGGCTGCGCCAACAATAGGGGCTATCAGTGCCGAGCGTATATTTTCACCTTTTATATGTTCTGAAACCTGTGGCAAGAGCAGGAACTGGTTGTCTTCAGCTGCTTGATTGATTTTTTCATTAAATTTTATGTCACTTAGTTTGATTGCTTGGCCGTCTCGTCTCTTGCCTGCGTGACAGGTCATTGAGCCGGAAGGCTCGTTTCTCAAAGCACACCAAACATGATCCGCAGCGAACTGCTGTGACATAATGCTCAGCAGGGCCTTGAGCACTTCGTCGGGGCCGTGGGCTTTGCAGATAGCCTCGGTAGCCTGCACAAAATCTTTGTACCTTTTAGCGGGTAATCTGATATCCGGGGCTTGCTCAGTATCCAGGTTCCTCATTATAACCTGGGGTTCGCGGAAGGTTGTTATTAAAGTATCTTCCAAGTGAATTCGCTTGTCAGCCTTAGCCTTCTCTTCGAGATTTATTTCGATAGTAAAGTTAGCTATACGGAGGCGATTGCCCGTTTTAATTTCAGCCTTGTGGATGGCTTTATCATTTAGGAAAGTTTTATTAGCCGAATCCAGGTCTTCGACTATCCATTTTCCCTCCTGCGTGGCATAGATAACGGCGTGCTGTCTGGAGACCATTATGTCCGGCAAAAAGACTTGGCTGTGTATATGTCTGCCGATATAGATAGGGCCTTTGGCAAATCGAAATTCATTTACGGTACGGCCAGCTTGTTTTATAACCAGACGCATTAATTTTTCCGCTTAGATTTGGACTTTAAGGCTTTATATGGGTTGATTTTGTATAATCTG
>JBHIDV010000082.1:0-9295 GCA_046760285.1 Sedimentisphaerales bacterium | reverse complement strand
CTTCTTTCCTGATCATTTTTGCACCCCCCTTAAACTCACAAGTTTATGTAGACCAAATCCAGCCAAGTGAATCTGTACGAATACGTTGCAATCGGATTTAATCTGTGTTTTTAATCGGTGAAATTTGCGAAACCCCCATACCGATTTAACCGTCCCAGGAACGATTGTAACTGTAGTATATCGTATTAGCTCAGCAAAGTCAAGGGAATTTGATTGAGATAATTGAGAATGATTGAAATTTTTCTATAATGTCCCCTGGTAAGTCACAACCAAAATTATTATAGGGTCTAAGCCGGACTTTAAACGACGACTAAATCTAATTTTTGTTGAAGCTTGAACCCGCAAACAATCAACTGAACATCTGCTTTATAGTGCTCAGCCACAATTCGAAAATCTACTCGTGAAGCCCTATTTTGGATGGCCTTTAGCTGTAAAAAGGGAAGGATTTCATGGTGGACAAGAATCTACGCATAACGTAAAATCGCCCCAAAGATTTTGTTGGTATTGGACAATATGAAGCTTGTGCCTGCGCAGACTGGTATCTGTGCTGACGGTTCTAGAAATTCATAATTATGTAACTCGACAATGCGAGAATGTAAGGTCTGATAGAGTAAGGTCTTAAGCTACGCGAATTTTGGGGACGGCAAAAGATATGAGTTTTCACCGAAGGTAGGAAAATAGCATGGATAAAGAATACATTAAGAAACTTGCTGAAGACCCGAGATTTATCCCGGGCGTTTATAACTATTGTGACCGGTGGTGTGAGCGTTGTCCATTGACTTCGCGGTGTATGAACTTCGCCTTGAGCGAAGAACAATTTGATGATCTGCAATCTCGTGACATAAACAACGAGGCCTTTTGGCAGAAACTATCTGAAATGTTTCAGGTTACTCTTGAAATGGTAAAAGAAACCGCTAAAGAGCAAGGCATCGACCTTGATTCCCTCGACCTTCAGCAAGCTAGCCAAGAGCACGAAAAAATCCGCACCACTGCTGAAAACCACCAGTGCTGTCAGGCGGCAAAGGCCTACGCAGAAATGGTAAAAAACTGGTTTGATTCAAACGAAGAGCTATTTGAGGAAAAGGCCAATGACTTAGGCTTACAAGCACGACTGGAGTTGCCGAATTCTGACCCAGATAAGGAAGCCGCCGGTCTCAAAGAGGCAGTGGATATTATCCGCTGGTATCAGCATTTTATATACGTCAAGCTCGTCAGAGCAATTACAGGCAGTTTAGAAGAAATCCCTCTGAGCTTGGAGGAATTTCCCAAAGACTCTGATGGTTCAGCTAAGATCGCTTTAATAGCAATGGACCGTTCCATTGCTGCATGGGGACAAATGTCCAAATATTTTCCACAGTGCAAAGATGAAATCCTTGATATTCTGGTGCATCTTGACCGACTACGTAGGGAAACGGAGTCTTTATTTCCAGATGCCAGGGCGTTCAGCCGGCCGGGATTTGATTAGCAGACCAGCATGATGAATCGCACCTTACTAATACAAACAGCCGAAAAGACCACCCTGAATATTTTACCTCTGCCCGAACATTGTTAGCTAAGTGCTTAAGTAATAAGCCCTTAGCTGAATACACTGGACACACAAAAACAATAAAAAATTTGGTAAAAATTCTTAGTTTTCGTAGTTTTTCGCTTGCCGCCCCCCCCCCAGCGCTGCGGTAAAATATTAAGTCAGCGAAATAGCAAATCTGGATTTTATCATCTCAGGGAGTTACCAAAATGTGCAGAAAAACCATTGTCGTACCGTTAGTCGTTGCTCTGCTGTTTCTCATAACGGCCGGACAATCTCTTGCTGATGTGGCGGCTCAATTCCAGCAGGCAGAGGTACATAAGAAAAGAGGTCAATACCAGCAGGCTGAGATGATCTACCAGCAAATCGTAACAGATTACCCCAGCACTGATTTTGCTCTTCTGGCACAAAAGCGGCTTACTATCTTGTATATTGCCTGGAATAAGCCGCCAAAGGCGGACAGCGCCTTGCAGCAATTGCTTGCCAACTTTCCGCGACACAAGGGTATAGCAAAGGCCGTTCATGACATAGCATTTTAGTGCCGCAGATTTCGCAAGTACGAAAAGGCTATCAAGCTTTATCAGCACGTTCTGGATAACTGGCCCCATGACCCGCAAGCGATATGGTCACAAAAAGACATTGCAAAGGCAAATGTTGAGTCTGGTAATGAGGCTGGCGCTCAAGCTGCCTTTGAAAAATTGCTTGCCAACTTTTCTGCAGATGAGTGTATAGCGGAATCGGTTTGCAGTGTGGGAGATGCCTACTACGAATCAGCCAGATATAAAAAGGCCACCGAGCTTTATCAATATGTTCTGGACCACTGGCCTGACCACGGCCAAGCAATGCGGGCACAAAAGAACGTGGCAAAGGCAAAGATTGCGCTTGGTGATACGGAAGCTGCTGAAGCTGCTTTTTATAATTTGCTTGTTGATTTTTCTGGCCATAAGGATTTACCGGCGGCGGTTCGCAGCATAGCAGATAGCTACCGTGAGTCGGGCAGATACCAAAAGGCCCGACAGCTCTATCAATTCATTATGGACAGATGGCCCGAGGATGAGGGAACGATACACGCATATAAGGGACTGGCAATGTCGAATGTTGGCCTCGGAGATGATCCGAGGACCACAGCTGCCATTAAAAAGTTGCTTGCGGATTTCTCCGGACATAAGGGTTTACCGGTGGCGGTTCGCCGCATAGCAGACAGCTATCACGAGACACGCAGATACGAAGAGGCTAAAGAGCTTTATCAATTTGTTCTGGACCGCTGGCCCGAAGACGCCGGCGCCATACACGCACGAAAGGGCGTGGTGATTTCAAACGTTGGCCTTGGTGACCAGCCTGCTGCTCAAGCTGCTCTGGATAAGCTAATTGCTGATTTTACCGGCCATGTGGACTTGCCGCTGGCGGTATGGCGGGTGGCAGAGGTGTACTATAACCAGGCTTTTCGGCATGAAAACGAAGGCCTGGACAACAAGGCTAAAGGGTATTTCGCCAAAGTAATAAGTCTGGGCCAGGCAATCCTACAACGATGGCCGGCCTCTGTCTCTGCCGCAGAAATTTACCTCATTTCGGCTGAATGTTATCGCCGGTTGGGTCAATACGCAAAGGCGATCGAGTACTTTCAAAAGGTGGTTGATGATTGGCCTGATTACAAGTACGCCTGTAATGCCCAATGTATAATAGGCGAATGTTACGAGAAATTGCGAAACTCAGGTGCTTTACCGCAATCAGAGGCGAACCCGTTAATAGAGCAGGCTTACCAAGCAGTTATTGAGAAATATCCGGATTGCTCATTGGCTGGGCATGCTCATCTGAAACTTTCCCAGCTAAGTTTCGAGATGGGCCAACTGGTCGATGCTGTCAAATATTACGAACTTTTTCTTGAGAACTACCCTCAAGATACACGATACAGTCAGACACTGTATCATTTGGCCCGAACCTATGAAAAAATGGGTGAATTAGACCGAGCAGTAGAAATACATCGCATATTTTTAGAGATTGCTGAGCCGGGAGATCGGCGTATAAAAACTGTGCAGGCTCGACTCGCAAGATTGCAAGCAGCGCAAAATGATAATTGATTATTGATTTATAAGAGGAATTGTGAAAAAGATAGAGGATACCATTATGAGAATGGTATTGGGCAAATCTGTAGCATATTGCCTGGCTTATTTGTTTCTATTCAGCCTGACGGTACCGGCGAGAGCTTGGCCGCCGCCCTGTCCTGATTGCTATTATTGGAATGGCTATGACTGCGAATACGAGGGTGATTGTGTAGACTGGACAGACTGTGGCGACTGGGACAATTGTTGTGATTGCGTTGACTGCTGGTGCGAAGACAATGATTATTGGTGCGATGAGTGTTATAAATGTAGTGGCTGCAATTGCGTATGCGACATCACAGTAAACTCTGTAAGCTCGAACAAAGACACTGCGTGTGTCGGCTGCGACATTACGTTCACAGCATCAGTAACGGGCAGTTGTTCTTGCGTTGACTGGTCTGGCGGAGGAGACCCTGCCACCGCCAGCGACACATGCACCTTTATAACGCACTGGGATAGCCCCGGCACAAAGACCGTAACAGCGACCCCTGACTGCGGCAGCAGCAAGTCAAAGAATGTCAACATCTTTGCCGATCCTATAGCTGTTCTTGAGTACGCTCCCGTGAAGACTATAGGGCGCATAGGACGCGGGGAAACTGTATATTTCGATGGACAGGGTTCCTTTGACCCTGATGGAGGTAATGGCAGCCTCCTAAACGGGATCAAAAAATTTGAATGGGATTGGGATAATGACGGCACTTACGACTATGAGGAAAACCCTGGGGACGGCCGTGCAAGTCATGCATTCAACACTGGAGGAACCAAAACGGTGACATTGAGGGTTACTGATAACGATGCAGCCGAAGGGTGTTCACCTGACAGGACCGCCACCGACAGTGTGACTTTTGACGTTTGTAGCGCTGCCCACGTGGAAGACTTTCACAAGGTTCATTGTTACAGGCCAGAACCGGGCGTGCTTCTATTCCGTTACGGATGGTCGTCTACGTCCGGAACTCTTTCAGATTTAGATGGACTTGTCGGAGAGATAGTGGAATATCCAGGTAGTGCTGACCCTTACATTTGGCCATCACCGCCATGGAATTGTGGCACACCTAATCCGACCACAAGAAGCAGTGATGCTTCTACGGGCGAGGGTTGGGATGAACACGGTACAGGAACTTTTATCAAGCCGTATCAGGCCGCTTCATTCTCAGCATCGCAGGAATATGGCTTCCATTGCAATCAGTGCATGCCAGCAGGTGAAGGGGTATTACTGCTGGGACCACACTCTATAGATCGCCAAGTATACTGGGTTGGTCCTCCTGCCAGCACATGGCGGTACAGAATCGAAAAAACAGGGGAATCCGCAGAAAAAGATCTTCCTTAGGCTAAAAGTAGTCCTATGTAGAAAAGGTTGAACCGTAAAAGTCCGAACATCGTAGTACTCGTTATTAGCGAGACGTTAGGTATGTGCCAGTGTCTAAAGCAGAGCTGATGAAGTACGAAGAAAAAAGGTGAAAGGAGTAAATAATGGCTACCAGATTAAAGTGTCTTGTTTGTGTATTCGGGGTCAATATCATATTGGGTAATCCTGTCACTATACTTAGCAAGGTTTATGCGCAAGAATCGGAAGGATTCTTTGATTGGAGCATCGAAACCTCCAAGAAAGCATTTTATCCGGGTGAGCCCATATTGTTAACCCTGGACATCACAAATATAAGCAAGCAGGAACAAGAGATTTACTTTGGAGGCGATGGGATTGGGGCTTTCTCAATGGAGATTCTCGATTCCAATCGTACTGTCGTGGCTAAAGGAAACAAGATTCAGAGGTCCGGGTTCTCGGGTTCTGTATCTACCCGTGTACCTACGGCCAAAACAGTCAATAAGTCAATCGTATTAAACCAGTGGTGCTCCACTCTCCTGCCACCAGGGCAGTACCATGTTATCTGCAATGTAGACTATCGATTGTTCAGTGAATTTGAAGGTGATAAAGGTGGGCCTCTCCACAGTGTCACGCTCGAGTTGGATATTAAGTTAGTTAAGCTCGACAAGTCAAAGCTCAAGACGATTCTGGAAAACTTAGCTGACCAAGAGTCAAAGCTGTCTGCTCGTAAGCCGAAAACAAATGATCGATATGAAATCGGAGAATGGTTGGCTGCCCAACGAACAACAAGGGAGATGATTGCTTTTACTGAATCCGAATTGGCTGTCCCATACCAATTCCGTATCCTAAAGGTAGCCAAGTCGACTTGGTTGAAGGTGGATCTAATTAATTCTCTTGCCTGGTCGGAAACTTTGGAAGCGGCTAGTGGTTTGGTACAAATAATCGAAGATCCGTCCATCTACATGGACGATGTGAAACGTGAGGCTATTGATGCAGTGTATAGACTCCGCGAAACAGGAAAATCGGAAATTATCAAAGCCACAGATGAATTTGTGGCAAAATATAAACGCCCTGTTCTGTCGGCGCCAATTGACTAACAGATGGAACAATATGACGCAGATGACGTCGGAATGGTTGCCCCCGACGTTACTCGATCGAGTAAATAAGCTCAATATTTAGCATTACCATTACTGGCTGTGAAAAAGTCAATTAGCCGCGGCAGATAGTGCCATTTAGAAAATCCACAGGCTATCCCGAGGATACCTTCAGCTACCTGTTATGGGGCAAGGAAAAAGTCGGTCGTGCAGGAAGGCACTTCGCAGCCTTGATATATATCAGTGTCACTCAAGGTAAATATATCGTCTTTTGAGAGACTGGTATGACGCGTCCTTACAAATTCGACCCGGCCGTCGCCGAACAAAACGTTCTGCCCACGCCGTTTGTGATTGATACTGTTAAGAGTTAATAGGTCTTTATTCAAGCGCAGCTTAAACGACTTGGAATAGTCATCAGGCAAACTTTCAAATAGTGGACTCAAATCCGCCATTAAAACTTTTCGGCAGACAAGCTTATCGCTTGCAGCGCTGCGGCAATTTATTTGGAAGCTGTAGGTCACATACTCTCTGCCGGGAAAATCGTTATAGCTTTGGACTTGTAAGGCGTTAAATTGAAGGGCTTTGCCTCGGCACGCACCGGGACAGACAAAATCGGCTGGCTCGCGGTAGTTTCGCTTCACCAAGAGCCACAAGGACCGGGTATTGGAGTGATTTTCCTTACCTTGGTAGCCCACTTTCCACCACGGTGTACCTGCTGTGACTGCAACCGCTGGTAGTTTGCCATCATGGTCAGAGCTATATTGGCTCAAGCTCTCAAAAATCCGTGACAATTGCATTTGACACTGCTGCCGCCAGGATTTTTGACGGACGGACTCTAAAAGAACAAACCAGCTTGCTGCAACTGCGACAATCAAAATCACTGCAGCCATTGCTGCTATTTTGCCCAGGTTCAGCCGGAACCAGCTTTTAGCGTGAACTTCTTGCTTCTGCTGCTCGGCAAGCAGTTGCTGCAGATAAAGTTGGCTGGAGCGAGTTGAATTATTAACTCGCCATATTGTAGTCTCGGCCAGAGCGTCCGGACACGGCTCAGGCTCCAGGCACTCAAGCGGTGCAAAAGCGGATTTGAGTTTTGAGTGGAATTCAGCCGCCTCTTCGCTGGAGGCTATCAATTCTTCAGCTTCGGCTGCCTGTTCTGGTGATGTCAAACCGACACAGTAATCAAACAATAGATGTTTTTGCTGGTTGCTTAGCGACCTCATTTAGTTTTCTTGCTCCCCACTGATGCTTTGAAGTCTTTTGCAAAGCGGGCTACAGCAGTATGTAGTCTGCTCTTCACCGTTCCGATAGGTATACTTAAGATCTGGGCCATTTGTTTGTAAGAAAATTTGTTAAAATAAGCTAAAATTAGTATTTCCCGGAGATTTTCCGGCATATTCGCTATAATCTTTGCGACGCGAGAAGCTGTTTCGCCCTTTTCCAATTTCTCGTAAGGCATTGTGGTATCAGAAGTAAGGGTGTTCAGGACATCATCAAACGACATTTCTTCCGACTCTGATATAGTGCCTATGGGTATAGCGGTTGTTCGTTGTGATTTGCGAAGGGCGTCCTTGGCTTTATTGGCAGCTATAGTGAACAGCCAAGGCCGCAAAGGCCGAGCCGGATCAAAACTTTCTCGGCTGGTAAACAACTGCAAAAAGGTCTCCTGAAAGACGTCTTCGACCAGGTCCTGCCGGTTTAGAAACTGCTTTAAGAATGCATAAAGGCTGTTTTTATAACGACTTACGATTTCGTGAAATGCAGCTTCATCACCATCTATGTAACGAGCAAGAAGCTCTGCATCGGTTAGTTTTTTCAAAATGCGTTTCATAATTTTACCAGCTCTTGAAGTATTATACGTAACTTGTAAGCAAATCAAAACCTTATATTGCAGGAAGGTTATATCAAGCAAGGAAAATGGATATTCGTCAGTTAAAATCGCCAAAGCAATCAAAAGGTTGAGTGTAAAAACGAGAATGTTGAGAAGTTTAAAAAATACTCAATTTGGATGTTCATATGGCTATAATGCAAAATTTGGAAGACAATCATAGATTTGCCGTAAGACAGGGGGTTCCCCAAACGCGAAAGATTGCGTTTGGGGGGGGCCGAGACCTTCAATGGCACCCCGCACCAATTGAACCGAGAACTCTCTTCCATCTTACGCTCTGGTTGGAGCTTTGTTTGCAGGACAATTGGTGCGGGGCTGGATTTTCAAGCATCGGCCCTGAGGCCTGGAGGAAGGCTGATTTAGGGCCGATAAAATGGAAATTTTTCTTGACGGAAAGGCGTCTGTTTTGGTATAAATAGAGTAATGAAGGTATGTGATTTTTTGCTTCTGTGCTGCCAGATTTTCTATGGGTTTCACCGAGGTAAGCAGTTTAGGGTGTAGGGCATAGAATCGTAGCGGAGATTTTCTGTCGCAGAATCAAGGCTTTTCTATTTCAATGTAGTTCTTTGAAGGAAGGAGGAAGAGTATATGCAAAAAAGTTGTTTTTGGGTTATTCGATTGTTTTTGTCCAGTTAAAGTCTAACTTTTTGCAAGAAGGAGGATTATCATGTCTAGGAAATTGACTTACCTAATTTCTTTCGTTCTGGTGTTCGGTTTGGCTGCGGACTTCGCCGGCGCTCAGTCGGTGAACATCAACTTTCAGTCTAACAGCCAAGGTTCTAGAGAGGTTCCGGAAGGGTATCTGCCCGACTACGGCGAGGTTTTCGCCGACCGCGGCAACGGCTTCAGCTATGGCTGGGACAGGAATATACAGGGCGACGCGCGTGACCGTGACAGCGGAAACGCACCGGATCAGCGTTACGATACGCTGAATCACTTACAGAAGGCAGCAGACGCGATATGGGAGATCGCCCTGGACAACGGCATTTACGACCTCTTTATCGTCTTCGGCGACCCGTCGTACACAGACCAGACCAACAACTTTGATGTGGAAGGCACGGTGCTGACCGACCCGGACCCACAGACTGGAGCCGGCTTTGACTTTGACGAGTTCGAATTGACGGTAGTGATCAGCGATGGTCGTTTGACCATCAAGCCGGCGCCCGGCGCGTCCAACTGCAAGATCATGTTCGTGGAGATTACTCTTGCTATTCCGCCAGGAGCCGCTCGTAACCCGAACCCAGTTAATGAGGCAATGGATGTGCCACGAGATGTGACCCTTAGCTGGGCGCCAGGAGAGTATGCACCGCCGGTCAATGGCCACACCGTCTACTTCAGTAAGAACTTTAGCGACGTCAACGAAGGCAT
>JBHIDV010000081.1:0-9332 GCA_046760285.1 Sedimentisphaerales bacterium | reverse complement strand
GCTGGATACTGGAATCCAGAATCCAGAATCGAGCATCGAGATCAGCTCATCAACAGCTTATTCGGCGTTGCAGATCAAATCAAGAAACGGCAACCGGCACATTTTTGGCCACAAAGAGGCACAAATTTCGTTTATCGATTGCGCTACTCGTTTCGTCCATCCGAATCTCGGTTGCGGTTGCGAGACTCGTATCGGTCGCGTCCGACGTACTACGTGACGAGCTGCGCAACCGCAACCGTAGCGGTTGTGCCTTTTTTCGGCTGTCGGTTTTGTTTGCGATTTGGTAGAATTTCTTTTGCATGGCTACTCTCTTTCAAAAAATGTAGTTTATTATTTGGTCTGCTCTTACGGGATTCAGGCCGGAGTAGCCATCGCTTTTTTCAACCTCCAACTATGAATGGGACATCGCCGTTACCGTCCGTGATTGACTTATGATATTTTAACCAGTAATATGACAATAATCAAATACTTAGAAGGGCTGTGAGGTAATTAAAGCAAAAAAATTGGCTAATATAACAATGAAAATAAAAAAGACTAACATTAGAAATAAGTTTACTAAAAGCTTTTTGCGCAGTTGTCTTATTTTGTTCGTAATAGGAGCAAATTTGATTCCGGCATTTGCCGGCCGGATATCTAACGTATCAGCAAAGTCGTCCGATCTTAGTCGTAATGAGGCAATACGGTGCGTGCGCAGCTTTGATTTTGAATCGCTGCGTCTGGCTGTTATAGATCTAATCGACACGTTTAGCCAAAGATATCCAAAAGGCCAAGAGTATTTACAGCATCTGAAGAGTTTAGAGCAATTATGCCAGACCGCCCTTAACTCTTTTGACAAAGGCGACGACTCAGCAAAGGCTGAGCTGTTTAGGCTCGCGGGCGAACTTAAAGCGTTGCAGTATGAGGCATTGCTTTCCAATCCACTGCTTAATTTTGATGGATTACTGTTGCTCAAACGCAAACGCGGCCAGCTTGGCTTACCCGTCAACCATAAGTGCAATTCAGGTATTGCGCGGATTGGCTACGATAATGAGATTGCAGTGCTATCGCCTGTTCGTCCAGATGGAAAATTGTTCACGGTTTTTCGGCCCCCTGCTGGTCAGTTCGTCGGCGAAATCGACCTGCATTTTGATGCAGATAGGCTGCTTTTCACCATGCCCGTTGGCAGACCCCAGCCGCGAAAAATGGCGGCTGGGAACCCTGGCCCATCCTGGCAAATCCACGAGCTAAGGCTCGATGGGACCGGCCTACGGCAGGTATCACGCGAAAAACCCGGTGTGGACAACTTCGATGCCTGTTATCTGCCTGACGGTAGGATCGTCTTTGCGTCGACTGCTTCATACACGGCAGTGCCTTGCTGGCACGGTAAAGAACGAGCGTGCAGCATCTATATAATGGATAATGACGGCAGTAATATGCGGCAGTTGTGTTTCGACCAGGACCTGGACCTTCATCCATCGGTGCTGCCCACAGGCCAAGTCATCTTCAGCCGATGGGACTATACCGGGCCCATGCACATGTATTTGCGTCCCTTGATGGTGATGAATCCTGATGGCACTGGCCAGCGAGCGGTCTATGGAAGTAACTCCTATTGGCCAAACGCGCTGTATTTTCCGCGAGGCATCCCCGGAGCACCGAATAAAATCATAGCCATCATTGCCGGCTACCATGGAGTGCCACGAATGGGTGAGCTGGGATTGTTAGACATAACCAAAGGTTGGTATCAAGCCGACGGTGTGGTCCAGCGGATTCCCGGTCGTGGTAAGCCCATAAAGACAGTCATCCGTGACAAGCTGGTCGATGAGTCCTGGCCGAAGTTCCTTCACCCATATCCACTCAGTGACAACTATTTTCTCGTAGCGTCTCAGCTTAACGAGAAATCTCCGTGGGGAATTTATCTGGTGGACGTTTTCGATAATATATTGGTCATTAAACAGCATCCGAAGTTTGATTTCTTCGAGCCAATCCCGGTCAAAAAAACACCAAAACCGCCTATCATTCCTGACCGGGTGGACTTGGAACGTAACGATGCTATAGTTTATCTGCATGATGTTTATGCCGGAGAAGGATTGGCGGGTGTACCGCGGGGTACTATCAAGCGACTGCGAATCGTAGCCTATCATTTTGGCTATCCGGGGCTGGCTGGGCCAGATAAGATTGGTATTGGCGGGCCCTGGGAAGTGATGCGCATTATTGGCACTGTACCGGTCTACGAAGACGGCTCAGCTATGTTCCGTGTTCCAGCCAATACGCCGCTATGCGTGCAGCCGTTGGATACAGAAGGAAAAGCCGTGCAATTGATGCGGAGTTGGTTCACAGCCATGCCGGGCGAAGTCCTTTCTTGCGTCGGTTGCCACGAAAAACCCAGTGAAATATCAGCGACACGCCAAGTATTAGCTGCGAGAAAAGAACCATCAGAAATCACACCCTGGTACGGACCGCCGCGAGGCTTCGATTTTGAACGAGAAGTTCAACCTGTACTGGATAAGTATTGCACAGCGTGTCATAACGGCAAGACCAACAGGATTGCTGACCTACGGTCAGAACGTCATTTCAAGGACTATCGAGGGCGGCCGCTCACGAATTTGGGCGCACGGCGATTGCACCCAGCGGTGCGCAAGGCTCTCGGGGGGACATCCGTTCGATATACTCCCGCCTATGAGGCACTGGTGCCTTATATCCGCCGAGTCAACATCGAAGACCACGTCGGCTTGCTGGTACCCGGCGAATATCACGCTGATACGAGTGAATTGGTCCAGATACTCACAAAAGGGCATTACAACGTCAAGCTGGACCGCGAAGCCTGGGATCGGCTTGTCACCTGGATCGATCTGAACGGACCATGTCACGGCACCTGGAGCGAGGTTGCGCCGATCCCGGAAGGCGGCGCTCAGCGAAGACGCGAACTGTGCCGCTTATATGGCGGACCTAAGGATGACCCCGAACAGGTTCCAGAGGGCCCCATTTTGCAAAAAGATCGCAAAATGGGGACCCCAGATATTCCCCGCTTCCGCCTATCGTCCGGCGGGTGGCAGCCTCAATCCGGCGCAGGCGGATTGGGGATGGCGCGACCCAGACCAACAGGCCATCCCCAAGCTGCGCTTGGGGCTGCCACGCTCCTGGTCGAGGGACAAGTCACGAGGGACGAGGGACAAATTCCGATGGCTGCCGGTTGGCCCTTCGATGCTGAAGAGGCCCAGCGGCGGCAGAAATTTGCAGGGATATTTGAGAAAACCATCGATCTGGGCAACGGTGTGACCATGAAGCTGGTGCGGATTCCTGCCGGTAAGTTCCTTATGGGCGACCCGAACGGAGAAGCCGATGAATGTCCGCTGACGCGTGTTTTCATTGAAAGGCCTTTTTGGATGGGAGCTTGTGAGGTCACTAATGAGCAATACCACCAATTTGAACCTGACCACGACTCGGGCTATTTTACGAAACGCTTCCAGGGCCCGGACGGTCCGGGACTGTCACTTACCGGTCCAAAACAACCGGTGGTTCGGGTGTCGTGGGAGCGGGCGATGGCCTTTTGCACATGGCTTTCGGAAAAGACCGGCATGAGGTTCACACTGCCAACAGAAGCGCAATGGGAATACGCCTGTCGTGCAGGCTCACAAAAAGCATTTTCTTACGGCGGCATTGCCGCAGATTTCTCCCTATATGCCAATGTTGCAGATAAAGCACTGAGTGTGCCACCCAAACCGACCGGCGGCCTGGAGTCAAATATTACGGCGCACTTCGGAAAAGGCATCTTTTTGTCAGCAGTTTATGGCGGTAACATCCTTTGCGATACACGTTTCGACGACGGGACTGTGGCGACGGCAGAGGTGGGTAGTTACCAGCCTAACGCCTGGGGACTTTACGATATGCACGGCAATGCCGCCGAATGGACACGAACCGCATATAAATCGTATCCCTACAATGCCGATGATGGCCGCGATAGTCCAACTGAACGGGGCAGGCTTGTCCCGAGCGCAGTCGAGGGAAAGGTAGTCCGCGGCGGGTCCTGGCGTGACCGTCCTAAAAGATGCCGTTCCGCGTTCCGCTTAAGTTATCCCCCGTGGCAGCGCGTCCATAATGTCGGCTTCCGCGTAGTTTGTGAGATTAGGAGGTAAGGACAAAAATGCTGGCAAAGCCACGGCAGATAATAGGCGTTTTTTTGATGGTTCTGTGTTGGATACTTGCCGATGTTGCCGCTCCATCTGTGGCTGGCAAGGTGGAAAACGCACGTCCAGGCCGACCGAAACTGCTTGAGGACTTGCTCGCCGGTCCGATGGCGGAAGTGAACGAGATTATTTTCGCCTGTCGTCAGTTGAACTACGACCCCCACTGGTATGCCAATTTCGGCTATTATGCCGAGAACGCAGAGCGAAAGGCCTACCGGGCCATGGGTCGGCTATGCAAACTGAACATCAGGACCGGCCAGGTTACTGTATTACTGGATGACCCGGAGGGTACTGTCCGCGACCCACAGGTGCACTACGACGGCAAGAAGATTATATTTTCCTACCGCAAGGGCGGCTCAGAAAACTACCATCTCTACGAAATTAACGCCGACGGCACTGAACTGAAGCAGCTTACCGACGGGCCGTATGATGACATCGAGCCGACTTATGTGCCCGATGGAACGATAATATTTTGCTCCAGCCGCTGCAATCGCTGGGTAAATTGTTGGCTGACCCATGTAGCTGTGCTATATCGTTGCGACGCCGATGGGAGCAACATCCATCCAATATCCAGCAATAATGAGCATGAGAACACCCCATGGCTGCTGCCGGACGGTCGCGTACTATATATGCGTTGGGAGTATGTCGACCGTAGCCAGGTGCATTATCATCATCTCTGGACGACTAATCCCGATGGGACCAGACAAATGGTCTATTACGGGAATATGCATCCCGGCATTGTAATGATCGATGCCAAGCCTATTGGCGGCACGGAAAAGGTGGTGGCAGTGTTTTCGCCCGGGCATGGTCGTAAGGAACACGACGGCCAGATCACGATTGTGACACCCAAGGCTGGGCCGGATGAAAAGGCATCTGCTCGGCCAGTCAGCAAAGAGAAGAATTACCGTGACCCTTATCCGCTTTCAGAAGATTGTTTCCTTGTCGCCCAGGGTACCAGGCTACTGGTAATGAACGGTCGCGGCCAGACGCGCGAAATCTATCGGCTGCCTGCTGAACTTGCCGAGGCCGGCGTACAGTGCCATGAACCTCGACCATTGCTGCCAAGACCGCGCCAGCGGGTAATCCCGCCTCGGGTAGAACTGAAGCAGACAACCGGTCGGCTGATTCTAACAGATGTTTATTACGGCCGGCGGATGGAGGGCGTCAAGCAGGGCGAAATCAAAAAACTGCTGGTGCTCGAAACATTGCCCATGCCGATTCATTATACTGGCGGCATGGAACCGCTAAGCTACGGCGGCACGTTCACGTTGGAGCGGATCCTCGGAACGGTGCCAGTTGAGCCGGACGGCTCAGCTTACCTGGAAGTGCCCGCCTTGCGGAGCCTATTTTTCGTGGCACTGGACGAAAACAATAACTCGGTCAAACGAATGCAGAGCTTTCTAACAGTTATGCCGGGCGAAACGAGCGGTTGTGTCGGCTGCCACGAACGGCGGACCGTAACGCCCGTGAACAAAAACCGAAATACGCTTCAAGCTACCAGACGCCCGCCCAGTAAGATCACACCGATTCCAGGCATCCCCGAGGTGTTTGACTTTCCGCGAGATATTCAGCCGATCCTCGACAAGCATTGCTTAAGCTGCCACGACTATGAAGCAACCGAACACGGAGGCCCTCGAGCCGGCGGCGTGGTCCTTAGTGGTGACCACGGCCCGCTTTATTCCCACAGCTACTACATGCTGACCATTCGACGTCAGTTCGTTGACGGACGAAATCAACCTAAGAGTAATCTTGCCCCGAGGTCCATCGGCACCAGTGCCAGCCCCCTAATGAAGAAATTTGACGGCAGCCATTACAACGTCAAGGCCACAGCCCACGAATTGGATATGATTCGCTATTGGATTGAGTCTGGTGCGCCCTATCCGGGCACCTACGCCGCACTGGGCTGCGGGATGATTGGCGGATACGCCGAAAACAAGCAGGACCAGTCTGACCGCCAGTGGCCCAGCACGATTGCTGCAGCCGAGGCCATCAAGAGGCGCTGCGCTAACTGCCACAATCAATTTCTGCCGTTACCTTTGGCGCTGTCCGACAATCGCAATGTACCGCCGTGGCATGATCAGCCTGGCTATGTGCCGCGACACCTGGTGTTTAACCTAACACGCCCCGAGAAGTCTCTGATCTTGCTAGCGCCGCTGTCGAGCCAAGCTGGCGGGTATGGCCTGTGCAAACACAAGGGCAAAGATGGCGAGCTGGACAAGCCAGCGACGGTCTTCGCTGACACCAACGACCCTGACTACCAGAAAATTCTGGCCCTTTGTGTCGCTGGCAAGAAACACCTGGACAAAATCAAACGATTTGATATGCCGGGCTTTCGCCCTCGGCAGGCGTACATCCGGGAGATGAAAAGGTATGGTATTCTGCCGAAGGACCTTCCCACAGATGCTAAAATAGATGTTTACGCGACCGACCGAGCGTACTGGCAGTCACTATGGTATAAGCCCGACGACATCGACCTGAGTCGGTAGTTATGGAGAGAACCTACTTATGGACAAAGGTTGCATGACTAAACGGGTTCCCAGCGGCGATACATTGCCGCTGGGGTCCCGTACAGTAATATTGTGGATGTGCGTGCTTCTGTCGCTTTCTGCTAAAGCCGGCGACCCCGCACCAATTGAGCCTGCATCGGATCTGCCATCCGCAGCTAAGGCAGGTCTTTGTCTGGTGGACAATTGGTGCGGGGTTTCGCCGGTGGCACTGGTAGCAGACAAGCAAGGCAAGACGCTGTATGTAGCCGAGTCCACGGCAAACCAGGTGGCGGTTTTTGACATCGACGCCGGTAGAGTTACCAAGGAATATTGCCTGCCGGATTCACCCAGCGGCTTGGCTTTAGCTCCTAATGGATTGTATCTATATGTAACCAGCGGTGCTGACGAGGGCCGGGTTCACGTTGTAAACCTACAAGCCGAGAAAGTCTGCTGCACGCTACCTGTTGGACATACGCCGACAGCGCCTGTAATCAGTCCAGACGGTAGATTTCTGTACGTGTGCAATCGGTTCAACAATAATGTCTCGGTTATCAACCTTGGTACTCAAAAAGAGGTGGCTCGGATCCCGGTACTGCGTGAGCCAGTTGCAGTCGCTATAACCCCCGACGGCAAGTTTTTATTTGTGGCCAACCATCTGCCTGTCGGTGCCGCCGACCGGGGATATATTGCAGCAGCGGTTTCGGTAATTGACACGGCGGCTAAGAATGTGGCAACGACGATCGAGCTTCCCAATGGTTCCGTCGCCCTGCGAGGAATCTGTATTTCGCCCGACGGCCAGCACGTATATGTCACCCACATACTCGCTCGCTATACAGTACCTACAACGCAGTTAGAGCAGGGTTGGATGAACACCAACGCACTTAGTATTATCGATGCCAAGAACAAAGAGTTGATTGATACCGTTCTTCTGGATGATGTGGATAACGGTGCCGCTAACCCGTGGGCCGTGGGCTGCACCAGCGATGGTAAATATATATGTGCAACCCATGCTGGAACCCACGAATTGAGCATAATAAACGCCTCTGCTCTACTTAACAAAATATCGAGCATCGAGAATCTCCGCAGGACGCCTTACAGCGGAGCATCGAGGAACGAGAATGAACTCAGTTTTCTCTATGGCATCCGACAGCGCGTCAAGCTTTGTGGAAAAGGGCCGCGAGCACTGGCAATTGTCGGATCTAAGATTTACGTTGCAGAATATTTCACGGACAGCATAACAAAATTCGAAATTCAAAATTCGAAATTCAAAATTCCTTTTGCTTTGTCCCTCGTCTCTCGTGACCCGATGGAGGACGGACGAAGGACGAAGGACGTGCGGCGTAGAGGAGAAATGCTTTTCCATGATGCCACGATTTGCTTTCAACAGTGGCAAAGCTGCGCAAGTTGCCATCCTGATGAAGGGCGAGTGGATGGCTTAAACTGGGATCTGCTTAATGATGGCATAGGTAATCCCAAAAATACCAAGAGCTTGCTGTTTTCGCATCAGACGCCACCAGCAATGATTACAGGGCTGCGCAGCCGGGCTGAGACAGCCGTGCGTGCCGGAATCAGACATATCCTGTTCGCTGTGCGGCCCGAAGCAGAAGCTACTGCAATCGATGAGTATCTCAAGTCTCTCCAGCCTGTCCCCAGCCCCTACCTGGTCGATGGTAAACTGAGCGAGTCTGCCCGGCGAGGACAAAAAGTATTCGAGAAAGCGGGTTGCGCCTCATGTCATAGCGGGCCGCTGTATACGGACTTGCAGAGATACGATGTCGGTACAGGTAAAGGTCTGGACAAGGGCCGGCAGTTCGATACGCCGACCCTCGTGGAAGTCTGGCGGACCGCACCATACCTGTACGATGGGCGGGCAGCGACGATTAAAGAAGTACTAACCATGTATAACAAAGATGACAAGCATGGACTCACGTCTAATCTGACCGAGCGCCAGATCAATGACTTGGCTGAGTTTATCCTATCTCTATAGCCTGCCGGGATAAGTTCGAGCTGGTGCAAAAAATGCCTGATGCTACCTCTAAATTGGGTTTGATTGGGTTTGTTTTCACCAAGTGTCCAATACAATTTTTTTCTCATAATCCCTTTATATATTTAACCTTACATTCATTTGACTTTTTTGGAAATTGGGTTTGTTTTGCATAAGCATACTGGGCATCGGGGTATCTGGTTACCAGGCAGTGATTATCAGGGTATCGGGTTATCCGGGTGTTCCTTCCTGATTCGCTGATCTCCTGGTATCCTGCTTCCTGTTTCCCTGTTATCCTGGTCACCTGGTTTTAGCAGCCATGATTTATCCTTTTAATGAACGATTCGGTATTCGCTTTTATGTTCACTTGCCATTATACAAAGCAAGATGTTAAATGTAAAGTAAAAAGTATAGAAATATGTATTTTGCCACAGATTTCACAGATTTCACTGAAATATAAAAAAGAAACTTTTGAAAATCTGCGTTAATCCGTGAAATCTGTGGTTAATTTGTTTATCTCTGTGCACTCTGTGTCCTCTGTGGCTTAACTCGAATTAGGGCGGTGGGTTAGCGAAAAAAAATGGCCACCCATGGGGGTGGCAAAAAAGGAAAGACCGAATTAAGGACTTATTTCAAAATATGCAAAAAAGGCTTGATATTGTCTGAGTTTTATTTAATCAAAAAAGAAACCTGTGCCAC
>JBHIDV010000080.1:0-9396 GCA_046760285.1 Sedimentisphaerales bacterium | reverse complement strand
TTAGAGCATGGGATTCATAAGCCCAGGGTCCTCGGTTCGAGTCCGAGCGCCGCTATTGTCCCGGTTTGCAGCAAGCTACAAACCGGGGAAATCCGAAGCACTAAGCACGAAATTCGAAACAATGTCTAATGACCGAAATTCATGACCTGTCCCGAGCGAAGCCGAGGGATGACCAAAATAAGTAGGTTTTGAGCATTTGAATATTCGAATTTGTTTCGGATTTGAATATTCCGCCCCCATCGTCTAGTGGCTTAGGATACCAGGTTCTCATCCTGGAGACAGGGGTTCGACTCCCCTTGGGGGTATTTTTTGATTATTGATTATTTTTTTCATGGTCATTAGTGATAGCAATTCTGCGCTCCAGGAGACTAACAGGCGATATATGCGCCTGGCAATTAAGCAGGCAAAAATCGCTGAGGAGAACGGCGATGTGCCCATCGGGGCGGTCATCGTTTATAAAAATCAGATAATTGGTAAAGCCTATAACCAAAGACAGCAGCTTAACGACCCGACCGCTCACGCTGAGATAATTGCCTTGACGCAGGCAGCGGCGTATCTTAAAAGCTGGCGATTGAACGGCTGTGCTATTTATGTGACACTTGAGCCGTGCCCAATGTGCGCCGGCGCGCTGGTGCTGGCGCGAATAGACAGATTAGTCTACGGTTGCGATGACCCCAAAGCCGGTGCGGTAAAAAGCCTGTATAATATAGTTACTGACGAGCGATTGAACCATAAACTCGTCGTTACCTCCGGCGTTCTTGCTGAGCAATGTAGTGAACAATTGCAGAGCTTCTTCCAACAGAGACGAAACGAAAATCGGAAGTAAGAACCAATAGTCAATAGGGATTGGAGAGGTGTCGGAGTGGCTTATCGAGCAGCCTTGGAAAGGCTGTGTAGGGCTTGTCCTTACCGCGGGTTCGAATCCCGCCCTCTCCGTTAGATTTTTCCTGCCTTTTTAGAATTCTCTTCTTGGCAAGCACTTACACCCCGCCCCTCCGAGGTGCGGACTGAGCACATCACTTACGAAACTGGGCCCGGTAGGATTCGAACCTACGACCAATGGATTATGAGTCCACTGCTCTGCCGCTGAGCTACGAGCCCTAAATTCTTTTATACTTTACATAAAATCAGCCAGTATGGCAAGAAAATTAAGGGAAAGCTTTACTATTCTGGAGCTAACAACCCCACGACGTGGATTGATATTATCGCCTTCGACAACCGTAGATAGACTCTTGTTAATCTGTTCGATAGCGATTTTGAATGACTTTGGGGATGGCGACAAATTGGCAAAAAATAGGGGAGCCTTAAGGTTAGATTACGCGTTCTCTTAAAGCAGGACACTAACCTTAAGACTCCCCTTGTTGTACTAAACCATGAAAAGGGTCTTTGCTGGTTTCACGATTTTGTATGTAATTGTTAGTCGATTAGTACCTCAACCTGCTGATATGGTAAATGCTAAGCCCTCTGCTAATCGAGCTGCTGATGTGACTATCGACGCCGTCAAGCAGTCCAATACCAAGAATCTGAACATGGGCGCTGATTCCGTATGGAGTAGCAATGAATTGGTTCTGGTTGCCTACAAAGTGTTGAATCGCTGCTGCAGAACCTAAACCGCCTATTGTGAATACATCTTGCGTAAAGGCTGTACCAAGGTCTTGCTCCTGAAGTCCTAAGATGAGATAGCTCGGTGATCCTTGCCATTGGTTTCCTGCGGCAAGCGCACCCTGATTAAAGCCATAAACACCCAACATACCAGAAGAGCTTGCGCCCTGATACAAAGAGCTAACACCTATTTGCACATACTGAATATTGCCTGAATCATCTATAGTTTGTTGGATATTGGTAAGCGGCACAAAATTTATGCTTGACACTGCGCCGATTCCTGATCCTGTTAAAGCGCCGGCATTGGATGTCGTAATATTGAATCCTTGTTCTTGTTCAACGGCGGCAAAGGCCCCGGATACCAGCAGAAGGACAATCGCTATAGAAATTGCAAATCCTTTATGCATTCTTAAAGCTCCTTTCCTTCGCATCTGTGTTAGTTTCTATTTACCTGCCGGCTTTCTGGTGTCAAAGAAGCCAGGAAAGCTAATCACGATTGCTATTCTTGCATAATCATAATTTTCCAGGCTTTTGGAGCTTCCGGACCAGGCCAGCAAGACATAAACTTCATCAAAGGGAGCCCTGAAGATATCTGCCCTCTGGTTAATCAAGGGTGCGACACTTGAGGGCTCCCCACAACATCCATCCTACGGGTCTAGGTCTGGTAGGCCACTGAGAGGACCGATAACTGCTTGATTCTGGTCTGTAGAAACTACCATGCTGTTCATCGCTGTGACGGTAGTGTTTGATTTTCCATCAACTTCAGCCATCTGAAAGGCATCAATATACGAATACTCACTCATGCTGCCGGCTCCATTCTTACCGTATTGCCCTTGTTGTACATCATCAGCGTCATTGATGGCTGTACCATCAGCATTTCCTGTAGCAAGCAGTACCTGGTCTGCTACCAGACCAAGAGTTTGACCCTGCGCTTTAAGATCATTGCTGTAACCGATAAACTGCTCTTGCTCACCTCCAGCGCTAAGGAATGCGCTTACAGTGATAATCCCGCAATCTGAATCAGCCTCTGTTTTCTGTTTAATATCAGCCGATTGCCACTGATTGGCCTTGGTCTTAGGTCCATCTTGCCAAGGACTATCCCCTATCCAAAGCGGACTGATGCTGAACCAGGCAGGTACACTTTGCTCATTTTCAATTTCCAAAGAGTTTAGGGCGAAAGCGTCTTCTCCGTGGGACACAATCAAGATGCTGCTTAAGCCAGCTCCGTCGTTATGAATAATATCACCGACGACAAAATTTTGGTACTGATAGATGCTCCCTGCAGCGGCGCCGATGGGGGGCTGTGCAAAGGCAGGTACTGAGGCAAACAAAATTGCTGCTACTGAAAGTAATATTCTGCTAAGCATTTTTAGAACTCCTTTTCTTTTCTTACTGTTGACATTCCCTTTTATGATTGCTAACTACGCATTAGCAATCACAACAGCATAGAATAACCTATTCTTTTTTGATCTAAGAACTATTGCCTTTGTTCTATAAGCAACCTCCTTTCTCCCCCCTGAAAATTGTCACATAATTTCTTTGGGGGTCTTGTTCCATACGGGATTTATTTTATTATCAAATTCTGCACTTGGCCCTGTTCAAATCCTGCCAGTTCAAAGAGCTCTCGACTCACTTTCACTCCTGCTTTCTGCTGCTTTGTTGTCGTAGGCGGAATTTCTTGTGCAGTTTCTTGACCCTTCGGTCTTGGCTTTGCATGGATTCTATCGTAGAGGGCTTTAGGGATTCTCCTTTTAATTAGGGCCTGTGGCCAATACCTATAACCTTCGGCACTGACCAGGGCCTTTCCTTTGCCTTCTGTGATTCCGCTGGAGACGGACCCAAACAAAGAAAGAGAATAATTGGTTTGACTATAGCCGTAACCAGCCCCCGGAAAGGAGATATTGGAACCTACAGTTACTCCTTTCATGCCGCCGGATATTAGCAGAATATCGACATCCCACGGCAAGGCTTCTGCTACGGCAGCATCATATACCTGGTCCCAGTTGCGTTCTACATCTCCTTCTAAACTTACTTTTCCTACATAAGCGTAACCAGCCTTGTTTAGAAGTTTTCTATCTATGTTGGAGTCGATAAAGACTAAAAGAGGCTTTCCTTCGGGCCTGCGAGCACGAATAAAGGCATTTGCTATTTCAAATCCTTTGCCATGATGGAAGTTATCAGGCCCCCCAAATACAACCCGAATACTGTTAAAGACCCCTCCCAAAGCTTCAAGTAGTCCGCTATAAGGCAGTGAATTAAAAACTCCTCGGAGCTCTCTCATGTCATCGGGGTCGCTGGGATTAAATGTTCGTTCATACACCTCGTCATGACTGCTTGGTCCATTAGGAAAATAAGCCTTTAGGGTCCCCCATCCTCCATGCGTCCAATATGGCAAATAGGGAGGGATCACAGAAAGTGGCGGTATCCGGACCTTTGGTTTTGAAATTGAGGTAGTACTAATGTTGGCAATAGAACCGGAAACAGCGTCGGCATCAGCATCGCCACCTTCACCACCTTCGGCATAAGAATCACTACCTCCGGCAAAAGCATAGCCCGGTCCCTGTACCGTCTGATTATGAATCTGAGTCTGATTCTGGGTTTGACTAGCATTCAATACGTCCTCAGTATTTACTAAGACCCTATCTCCAGGCGGGGCAGTCCCGCCACCAGTTGCATAAGAAACGCCGACGAACAACACAGATACTAACATCATAAACATTGCTTTCCTTAGCCTTTCCATCATCCATCCTTTCCAATCCATTCCTTTTTATTTTCCTCATTTCACAACAAAACAACTAACAACTACTGCTAATGTTTTAGAATAAGCGTTATTTACTTTTCTGTTATTACCTGCTTCACCCTCCACAAATTCCGATTCATAACTCTTCATTTTTAACTGCTTCAGCCATCCAGTTTTTTGCTGTCCACAGGACGCCTAACGGCGCGGTCCAGTGGGACAGGAATTTGTAGGTTGAAATCACCACCATACGTATGAACTGGGCTGGCAGTAAAAATACCAAACCCTACCGCGATGGCGGCAATTGCAACACTCCTTTGTATTACCTTATGAGCATCCATCCTCAACCTTTCAGCGACTTAATATATGTAAATCGCTGGTAATCGCGGTAGGGTTTAAAGCAGAAGCATCACCCTATCCACTCCGAATTAAAACAAATCACCGCAAGTATTACACTTGATCCTAATCCCTTTCAAGTCGTCAATTATGATGTCATTGCTCATGAGGACACCTACATAGTCGGCGTCTCTAACAGAAGACATACCATTGGGGCTCCTTCTCTGCAAAGCGAGATCCATCCTGCCGTAGTCCTGTTCTAACTAAGCGACTATTTCCACGACTGTCTATGCCATTGGTAATGCCCAACTGATACTCTGGCGTACAAATAAGATGAGCATAAAACAAACCGCAGAGATACACAATTTCAGGTTCGGCAGCATTTTATAACCGTCATCTTATTTTGATTCTTTGATTAGATTGCTATTGGTAGCCTGCTCACAAAGAACCAGTAGTATTTCTCCACCATAGGTATAACTGTCTGAATCTTGCACCCCTAAGTGCTCATTAACTTTACCCTCGCTGTTCACAGTGCCTAAAAGAGCCTGACATGCAGCACGAATGGCCACATCCAGGTCCAACGTAGGATTGGCCCGAGAAGCACTAATGAGTCCCAGGGTGGCAAAAATTGCATCTTCGGTGTAGCCGCTTACACAGCCGCCTGAACCGCCATCACTATGGTCAAATCGCCAATAAAAGCTGCCCCTATAAAGTTCACCATCCGGCACCTGGTGGCTCAGAACAAGAGCAGGCAGGTCCGCCAGTTTTTTATCGCTCCAGCAAGCGGCACCTGTTCCAGATGGATCAATGAGCGTGTCATCAAGGTCTCCAGTACCCGCCAGTGCCCACGTGGCTATACCCAGTGCCATCACCGGAAAGTCAGAGCTGCGGTCGTCAATTTGGGACAAGTAGTTAATCAACGCCTCTCTCCAGATTCCCTTATCTTCAGCGTCAACGTAGCAAGCCGCCACGACATAGTACGCCAGGTGGAACACCACTGTAGATGACTCAGCAGTGGCGCACTGAGAGATGTAACCGGCCGTCCCATCAACGCCGTTCTTCACATCTCGATAGAAATTGCTCACCGCCGTCCTCCATGGATTGTCTAAAGGGTCACTGGATATCTGACTCAAGCGACAGAGAGCAAAAGCTTCATCACCGTGGAAGTTGCCCTGGGCGGAAGAAAGGATGTAATTGCCACCCCATTCGGCGGAATTCTTATAGCTAATATTGCCGGTAAATTCATATGCACTGACCATACCAGCGATGATTGAGCCGGTGAAGTCTGCTTCCTCCGGCCAGGTTGCCTCGAACAGACCAACCTTGACTTGGTTTTGCTCTAATCTGTTGGCTATTGCTTCGATCGTATTTTCAATATCTTCGTTGAATACCTCTGTGAGAAGTGCAAGATCTTCATCGTTTGCTTGTTCGATAAGAGCAGCGGTTTCGTCAATTGCCTCTTCTACTTGTTCATCAATTGCTTGTTCGATAACAGCAGTAGATTCGTTAATTGCCTCTTCTATTATAGCAGAGACCTGATCGATTGCTTCTTCTATCAAGGTGGGGTCTTCGTCGATTGCCTCTTCGAGCACCTCAATAGCTTCGTCGATTGCCTCTTTGACCGCCGCAATAGCTTTGTTGATTGCATCTCTGGGGGATGATGCTACAGTGGTAGCTTCGCCAGTTAGTGTGAATAGAATAAAGGAAAACGCAAACAATATTGGTTTTAGATTGACCATTTTAGAACCTCATTTTCTTCTTTTTATGTGACGACAATAGATGAAAACGTTTTCTTTTATTGTGTATCTCTTACTATTTTATTTATGGGCTCAAGCGACAGACTGTTTCAGTCCTGCCTGAACTAATTAAATATCACAAGCATCCTGCCTCTGGCAAGTCGTCAATTATGATGTCGTTGGCTATGAGGACATCATAATTAATGAATTGACGCGATTATGATTGTTTGTCATAGTTGACGGTTGTGGGAGCTATGTGCGACCTTACTACTTTTAATCGTTATTAGAATTTGTCTGCTTAGTCAAGGATGAGATACTCACGAGCTGAAAACACAGATAGAAAGGTAGGGGAGCAATGATAGAGCCACGGAGCATTTGTGCTGATGCAGTCATACATTTAGCAGATGCTTTGGAGAGACTAAGCAAGATATCCGACCTTTCGCTGTATCCTCCCTATAGTCACACCTTAGAACGAGATCTCAGACGAGCAAATCTTGAGGTAGTACAACGGTGGCTGGAGTTTGATAAGACACCAGCTCATGCCGACAGGTTTATGGATAATGTCCTTTTGGTCGTGAAGCGATTGCGAAAATTGGAAGAAGAAGCTCTTGGGCTGCCGCAGGCTAAATGGCCGAGCCCCGATTTTACACTCAGCCAACTTAACACAGTTGAGGGCCAGAAGCTGCGCTGGCAGTTCGAACATATCAGAGAAAGAGCGCGTGAATCTGCCAAGTACTTACGGCAGTTGGCCTGGATGATTCGTAGCGAGGGCAAGACTGACCAGGGTTCTAAAATCCAGAGCAAGGAGCAGCCCTGGATCGATGATGCTGGCGACTACATCATGAACTCAGATGCGGTAAAACTGGCGGAATTTGCAAACCGAAAACTTACTCTATCAGCGTTGAGCAAGTTATTAGAACCCGATGGCCCAATACGGTACATGCGAAAACGAAGACCACTTAGGTGCAAGGTTCATATCGGAGACTTTATTGCCTTTATGAAGACTTTGCCACAGGTAAAAGCTACACCAAACGAGATAACAGGCGAGGCTATAGAGGAATATATTGCGGACAATGCAGCTCTAAAACGGCGGCTCTAAAACGCACATAACAAAACTAAAGAGATCGCAGGATTGATATTGATAGGGGACCCCAAACGCAAGGCAATGTGTTTGGGAACCCCAGGCGTTACTTTAGAGACAGGAAATTACAGCAGCCTCCTTGTCCTATCGTGCTTTTTTAATCCGCTCCTCAGTTGTCTGGGCCATCAACGACGATGTTCCGCTTGCCCATAATATTTTTCACGCCGTAAAATGCTCGCAGTCGCCATAAGGGTTCGGCGTACTTATCCATAACAGTGTCATGGACGTCCATACTGGGCTGGCTGAATTCGTCACGATTTTTCCGCAAGGGGTGAATAGGCGCACCGATATACATGTAATATAGATGGCCAGCGCGATGCCTCACGAATATGAGATTCCATTTATCTGGTGAGGCCAAGGCCTCGAGGAGTCGCTGGTTGCGCTGAGCGGCGCACATAATCAGGACATCGTAGACCCTCTTGTTTATAGCCGCCGTCTGCTTTATAGTACACACAGTCACTAAAGGATAGATTCCCAGTGGGAAATGGGAAATCGGAAGTTAAGGCCATCTGCAGGATTTTCGGGCAAGAGGGCAAAGCCCCTGCTTATTGAAACGTTAAGGTGGCGAAACAAAAGCAGGGGCTCTCTGAAGGAGGAGAATGAGAGTGGTAGCTTTTTAGGATAATTGCAATCAAACTATGATGGGAACGTCCTTGTATTATCTTGACCACTGTACTCCTTATCTTGTTTATCTCTTGTCATTTACTTGCCTTGTGCAACAAGACCGTCTTAGTTCTGCCTCAGCCAATTAAATATCACAAGCGTCCTGCCTCTGGCAAGTCATCAATTATGATGTCGTTGGCAATGAGGACACCCATTTTCTTTACAGCCCTCACGAAAATGGTTAAACACGTAAAGAATAAGTTCACTGCGGTCCTGTAGGTTGAATCTTGAGAAAAGCCGACTCAGATGTGTGCGGACTGTGGCCACAGATATGCGCAGTTCCATGGCAATTTGTTTATCAGAGCAGCCCCAAAGAATACATTTGACTATATCGGCTTGTCTGGGAGATAAGCAAAGCTCATTAGTAATCTGCAGCCATTCGTCTTCGGAAAATATTTCCGTGCTTAGTGCTAAGGTCATTTTGTCCCTCCTGGACGTTACCCTAACAATATTGTTAGGGTAAGCTCACCTCCATCCGTATTGTAGGTGCCCCCGACTGGATCGGGGGCTATCAACGAGGCGATGGAAGCTGGTCCTTTTACTCCGTAAAACAAATGTTCAACTAATACTCCAAATTTTGTATGGTTAAAATATGCACTTTCCTGGAAGTTGTCAATTGTGGAAACTACGTATTTTTCCACGAATACACTATCGGTAACTTAGGATGACGAAATGAGCAGCCGCTTTCTGTGAAACAATGTAATACTCGCACGTCTATTTTTTCTTGACATTGTCTCTCAATTGAGTATGCTTAAGGTGACAGTAGCACAAGGAGGCGTGGTGAGAAAGCTGCTTTTTTCCTAACCAAGCTTTCTCATACAGGAGGCTCATTTGAGTGGTCCAATGCCATAGTAAGTGGAATTGCCTGCATGGTTTGTCATCATGCCCAAATAGGAGATTAAGCAAGTGGTTGTATCGTTACAAAAGAGTGGTTAGAAGAGCGGTGTTAATCGGCTAAGTTTTATTATTTGAATGCGAATAGTAGCAGTGGCAAATCAGAAAGGTGGTTGCGGTAAAACGACCACCGCTATCAATATTGCAGCGGCTTTGGCTGCGATGGGAAACCATGTCTTGTTAGTTGACCTTGACCCGCAAGCACATGCTACCTTGGGATGTGGGTACAATCCGGACGGCTGGGATACTACGGTCTATGATGTTCTGACCGACCCGCTGGTTTCAGT
>JBHIDV010000079.1:0-9488 GCA_046760285.1 Sedimentisphaerales bacterium | reverse complement strand
ACGCAATACGCGATACGCAATACGGGCTTCGGTGAAATCTGTGAAATCTGTGGCCAAAATACAAATTCCTATACTTTTCAATTGGCAATCGACAATCGCAAATCGAAAATTTTTACTCTGAGCACGAATATTAAAGCGAATCCGCAAGACCAGCCGAATATAATTATTGAACCGATAATAGCAATTCTTATAAAAGGCAGAGAAAATGGCCAAGAAAGTTCTATTGATAGCGGCCTTGTTTTTACTGGCGTTTTCATTCCTTGGCTGCCAGACGGTCCAGGGTTTAGGTCGTGATATTACATGGACAGGTGAGGCAGTTGCGGATATTTTGCAATGACCATATTAAAACCGGCCAGGGCTTCCGCGGAGCAGGGTCCCAGCCGCTTCTGCCGAAGCCAGAGATATATTATTTTGCGCCTCCTCCTTTCGGCTCTATCTGTTTACACAAAAGCCATCTCTCTAAAAGTAATTGACCTGCGCCGTACAATTGGACCCGGTATTCACCTGGATGTGGGAAAACCACGCCTCCTTGTAAGCTATTCCAAAGGACCTGCTTTGGGTCTTGAAATCGCACCAGTCCTTTGGCCTCCACCAGCGGTCTATCTTCTTTCTGGACATCCACAAGTAACACTTTCATGCGTACTTGTCCGTGCCCGCCCGTCAATTCAAAAAAGAATGTCAATCGCGGCAACCGCGCTGGGTACTTACTTGCATTGACCGTCTGCATGGCGTTTACAATAGTGGGACGGCCGGTTTTTGCATCTACAATCACCTGGTCGCAGATTATGAGCGATAAAACTATAGGTGCAATCTCTGCCATTATGGTCGGTTTTGCCTTTTACTGAGGATTGGTTTATGCTTTTACCAAACCACATATTAACGAGTAGTCCCAGCATATTCAACAGCTCAGTAAAAATAATTGTCGTCGAAGGCAATTTGTAATTGATGTCAGTTGCAAACTTGATATTCTATCGCAGATGCGCCTCAGTTCGCCTTTGGCGGTTTAGTTGACCGGCGCCAAAGGCTCCTGAGAATCCGGATACGAGAAAGGAGGATTTTATCATGCGCAACATACGACCCACCATTCTCCCAATTTGTATAGCTGTTGCTCTGTTTGCAGTCCCAGCGTGGCTAAATCCGACTCTCGCCCAAATCGAGCGTTTCAAGCCTGGCGGGCTAAACGGGCTCGAGGTATGGCGGATTACCAATGACCCGACCGTCCGGGACCACGCTAATTACCATAACACGCAATGCTTCAGCCCCGATGGGCGTTACCTGTGCTTCACTCATTATGCCGCCAATGACAGAGAGTTCGCAGCGACAACGGCAGCGGAAGTGCACCTCTACGACCTGCATCGCCACCAGGACATCAAGCTCGACAATGGGACCAATCCCCGCTGGGCGAACAAGCACAATTGGCTTTTCTACATTCGCTTTCGCCCTGAGGACGGCCCGCGTCATGGCAAGGCAAGACAACTGATGTGGTTGGACGTCGACACAGGCCAGCTAACAAGGATCGGCTACGGCGTCGGAACACTCAAATACACCGATTGCAACGACCGCTGGCTATATGGAATCCAAGAACTGCCGGGCAGGCAGAGAAAGGCGGTTCGTATCCTAATCGAGGCGGATTCGCCCGTAGAGGTGCTTGCTGGTGACTGGCAAGTGGGATACAACTCCTTGATGGTGAACCCCCGACATCCGATGATTATTTCTCGCGACCACGGTTATCGGGATTATTACTATGCCTCCGAAGGAACTGGCGATATCCCATTCGTGGCCCGGCACTTCTTCGACCATGATTTGGCCGGAGAAAACCGCACCATGCCGTTTCCCATCATGGAAGGGTCTCACTTCTCGTGGGTGGGAGATGGCTCCTACTTCCTCGCAGGCAACGGTCAGATGCGCGGCAGGAAGTGGAACGAGCCTCTTCCAAGTAACATCCATTTTCTTGCGGCCATCAGTTGCGGTGACATCAGTCCCTGCGGCCGAAGCGGACGCTGGATTTGTGGGGATGCCGGTGTGGCGGAGATTCGGGTAGCGGACCTGCGCTCGGGCGACGGCTGGCCAGTCCTGGAAACCAATTCGTTTCTCTGCTTTCCTACCAACCGGGACTACTCCGGGCCCTACGACATTGACCTGAAGGGTAGTCCTGACGGGACAAAAATCGCATTCATTTCTACCTACGATTTGAAAGACGGCCCAGTCGCCAGAATCACTCAGAATTTTACCGGCGACGTGATTCACGTCGACTCTACAGAAGGGTTCCCGGAAAAGGGCAGACTCATCAACGCTGTCGGCTTTGGGGGCGAGGTGCTGAGCTACGAACGAAAAACCGATACGACATTCGAGGCCCTTAGCCGTGGACTGTACGGCACTTCCCCAAACACCAGGCTGCGAAAGGGCCGACCGCTCACTTCCTTTGAGGCCATGCTAATCCCCCAGGAATTGCGCAAAGGCTTACCTCTGCCGCCCCGGTGGATTCGCAACGTGGTCAAAGATAAGGACTCGCCATTGATGCTGCAGCGGTCATCCGATGTATACGTGGTGGTCATCCGGCTGCCTGACCGTCCGCACCTGCGCAAGTTCGCAGACCAGGTTCAGTTGATCCCCGGCGAAAACCACTGGGAGACGTACGGCTATCATGTGTTCAAGGACGGCCAAAGGATCACGAACGACCCACTTCGCCCCGGCACGTCCTTTGTACTGCCGGCAAAAGGCACGTATACAGCGGTTGCTGTGGAATGGACCAGCCTTCAAAGCAAACCGTCTTTGCCACTGAAGATTGCCGACCGTGCGCATCTACTGGTTCTATCCGACAAACCCAGCGACTTTTCCTGGACCCACGAGCGCTATTTCGTGCGAGGTGACGAGGTCTCACCAGAGCAGGCCCGGCAGTCGGAGCAGGCCATCGCAGAAACGGTTCATTTGCACGACGGAGTAATCCATCGCACCTGGTACCAGCGGGGAGAGGTTATCAAGAGACACGACTTGAATGGGCAGGGAAAGGCTACCCGTCGGCTTTACTATCAAGCAGGCAGGCTGCGCCGGCGCGAATACCATGACCGTAATGGCAACCACGTCAGCACTGAATTGTTTGGTCCTGACGGTTACATCACAGAATCCATCCAGCACGGCTCGCGACCCAGACATTGGTGGTACGAGCAAGGCGCTGCCGTGAAATATACATACGGTCGGCAAAGCTATGTCAAAGACGGTACGCGTTGGGTGAGAACAAAGTAAACGCTGATGAATATCGAACAGCGAATAATGAAGTTCAAAGTTCGGTGTTCTAAATTCGATATTCGATAAGGCTACTTACGATGTCCTTTGAAGTGGCAGGACTGACATTCCGCAATCCGTTTGTGGTCGCTTCCGGCCCCGCGACGAAGCATATCACGCAACTGGTTGAGGCTGAACAGTGTGGCTGGGGCGGTGCAAGCCTAAAACTCGTCATCGAACCTGAGCCGTACATCAATCTGCAGCCCAGATACAAGTGGTTCAAGCAGGAGCAATACCTGGCCTTCTCCGCCGAGAAGCGGCTAACTCTTGAGGAAGGTCTCAGGCTCACCGAGCAGGCAAGAAAGCAGACCAAAGAGCTCATTATCCTGGCCAATATCGCCTATACGGGCGAAAAAGGGATGGATGGCTGGATAGATATGGCCAGAAGATTTGTCGAGGCAGGTGCACATGCTCTGGAACTGAACATGTGCTGTCCAAACATGTCTTTCAACCTGAAGGTCTCTGGCGAAAAACAGCGCACCGCTCAATCCGGCGCCAGTCTCGGACAGAACGCCCAGATTGTAGGCATGGCAACCAGGATAATTGCGGAAGCTGTTGACGTGCCGGTCTTCGTAAAGCTTACTCCTGAGGGCGGCAGAATCGCCGAGGTTGCCCAAGCTTGCTTCGAGAACGGCGCCAGTGTGGTCGGCACCACAGCTAATCGACTGGCGATTCCCGAGTTTGATATCCACAATCCCAGCAGTGGGCCGTTCTCGTTTCAACTCGAACCGTCGGTAGCATGTTTTTCCGGCGGGTGGGTAAAGCCGCTGGCGCTTCGCGACGTCTTCGAAATCCGCAAGAGAGTCGGTCCGAACAGGTGCATCCTCGGCACCGGCGGTGTGCGCAACTATATCGATGCTGTTCAGATGATGATGTGCGGCGCGGACATGATCGGCATCTGCACCGAGGTGATGCTTAGCGGATTCGGAATTCTTGGCGAGCTGCTTGCGAACATCGAGAAGTTTATGGCCCAGCACAGCTACCAGTCGTACAAGGATTTCCGTGATCTGGCCGTCAAGGCCATCGCCCCGGCGGACAAGCTCACGCTCGAAGAAGTATATGCGCAGGTTGACCCGGAATTGTGTGACGGCTGCGGCCGCTGTGTGCGTATCGGCCACTGTTATGCCATCACCCTTCAAGGCCAAAAAGCTATCGTGGACCCGCACCAGTGCACCGGCTGTTCCACATGCTTAGATGTGTGCCATGCTGGCGCAATCTCCTTCGAATGAAAATAGGGACAGTCACTAATGGTGGTTCGTTAAGGTCTTCTTGGAATCTTGTATAGGCCTTTTTGAGTGAAAAACGACGATTTACTCCTTGCTGATAGGCTTAAGCAACCGCCATTCGGGACAGTCACCTATATTGGGTGCGTGTCGCGTTTGTAGGTAGATTTTTGGGGCCTTTAACACGAGTTTTTCATTAAACATGTACCATCCCCATCCCTAAGGGATGAGGCTGCCACACATCGAAGGCAAACCAGGATATCAGAGAATCAGGGTGAAGGGTATCAGTAAATCAGGATATCAGAAAAAAGACTTGTCCCTTCGGCAGGCTCAGGGCAGGCTCTGAGTGAAGTCGAAGCAAGCGACGCAGCAGATTATTCTGCTGATGTCCT
Organism: Sedimentisphaerales bacterium; assembly: GCA_046760285.1. GTDB lineage: Bacteria > Planctomycetota > Phycisphaerae > Sedimentisphaerales > Anaerobacaceae > JBHIDV01. The sequence continues at coordinate 4,591 of JBHIDV010000079.1, read as the reverse complement.
GATAAACTGATAATCATCTCCTGATAGCCTGTTAGCCTGATAACCTAATAAAGGGTGGCTTACCTTGCGCGTAGCTTGAGGATGGCTTTTTCCAAAGTAAGCCTCTTTTTACCTACAAAGATGACATGCACCCAGTAATAGGGCTGCTGAACACAGTTTAATACATACACTATATTCCTTCTGCTGTCTGTTATTTTCTATCCAGCAGATCTAAAGTAAGTAGAATGAAAAATTTGCTCTGCTACTGTCCCGAAGACGACGAATCTGATTTCGTTTCCGACTCCGATGGTGGTTGTTCTTCTGGCTTTGATTCCGGCTGCGTTTCCGATTTTGACTCTGGTGGTGTCTCTTTCGGCTCAGGTTCAGCCGGCTCGCTCTTGGTTTCCTCAATAGGTGTATAAACGTCTTGAAGAGCGGTATTGTCAACGGCCTTGCGCATAAGTGCATAGATTATAGTATTGGCGGAAAAATAGAAACTTACTAAAAAAGCCACTATTAAGACGATAACAGCCAGCAGTAATAGGTATACCAAAAAAGCTCCCAGTGACTCTAAGCTGCTAAGGGCTGCCCAATTTGGTGGAACAATTAAATCCATAAATGCTGGCTTGTCCCGCCAGAGTCCTGTGAGTTTGCTATTGTCACCTAAGATACCTAACTGCAAAGCCAGGTAAGTAACCCAGAGCAGCAAAAAGGCGAAAAACCGCACGAACATATAACAAGCCGCGCCGTAGACCGCAGCTATGGCGGTATAAAAGCCCATTCTCCAGGGCTTTGCAAATACATAACTAAAAGCGCGACTTATAGCGTCAAAACAATCTGCATCGTCATATGCCACGGCTGGGAACATCAGATTAAGTCCCGCCACCGCTCCTATCAAAACCACTGTTATCAACCCGCCGGCAATCAACGCTAACACCATGAAAACAACCATTATTGGCTTGCCAGCCCACGGAATATTGCCTACCAGTCCTAAGAGAAATATGAAAAAACCTATGAAGATAATTATCCCTGCTGGTGCCAGAGGTGCGGCAAAAAAACTGCTGAATTTTTTTAAGCTGAAGCGCAGCGTCTCGGTCAAGCCGGGTTTTTCATCCCGCGCGAATTGCAACGCTGCAATTCGGCAGATAGCTCCGCCGGCGATAGAAATCACCGCCAGCATTATGACAAAAAAGATGATGCTATAAATGTAATGGTATTTAATGGCCCATACCAATGCTTTAAAACAGTCAATGGTGTTTCCAGCCACGCCCTGGATATTAAACCTAAACAGCGAAAACAATGCTCCGTGAAACCTCGCGGCAGCAAAACGCCAGAGTGTAGAAAATACACCTATGCGCTCACCATCTTCTTTAGCATCCTTGACGTATGATTCTAATTGATCTGGAGTGGTCACATAAATGTGCAACTCCGTTTCTTGGCCTTGTGTATCTGGAGTCGTAACGACCGTTTTGTTAAAGTCCATGAGCCAGCCAGCTACGCATATAACAGCCACTGCTAAAAAAGCAATTATCAATTTGCTTGGCTGAATGGCTATGCGGAAGGTTTGGAACACTTTTGGAAAAAGGAGACTGTCAAACCATTGCGCCGATTCTTTTTCATTAGCCATTTTGTTTCCTTTCAAAACAGGTTACAATTACCATTGGTTTTGCGGAAAACAGATGCAGATATATATAGCTTATTATCGGTTGGTTTCAACAATTTTTTATAATATTTTATGGTCAAATATTCTGTATTTAACGCTGGTCAGAGGAAGTAGAGGACGGACTATCAGGTGGCTCACTGGACTGTGGTGACTGCAGTTCGGAAATTATCTTGTACTTGGCGTCCAGCCAGGCACCCAAATCCACCAGCTTACATCGTCGAGAGCAAAAAGGAAAGAATTTCGCTTTTTCGGATTGTTCTTTGACTGATATGTTAACGATTTTGTGACAGACCGGGCATTTATGTTTCATACCATCTTTCATCGTGACTGGATAGCTTTTGGCGCGCCTGTCGAGGCGAACATGATGTCCAGCGGTGGCTTTCCTCTCTGGCGTGGGCGTCCGGAGCCTTTCAGATAGATGATTCCGATGCCATGGCGTAGGTCCGCGTTCATGTTCGGATACCAGTTATCCTCCGTGCCAGGTTCACTCAACAGTACCGGCTCGCTCCAGGACTGCCCGTCAGAACGCTGCAGGTAGAGTGCCCCGTAGGTACTGCGCAGGTCTGTCGGGTCCTCGAACAGCGTCTTGCCAAAGAGCACGTAAACATCCGCCGGTTGCCTGGAGCTGTCAAGAGAGAGCACCACAGTGAAGGTCTTGAAGGGCTGGAGTTGCACAGGTTCAGACCAGCTTCCGGCCCTGTATGACTTCGTACAACTACGGTACCAAAGGGTGCCGTCACCCTCGACATAGCCCAGGTGAATCACCTCGGCGGTGGGGTTGAAGACGGCGGACATCCGCCGGTCCGTTCCGCGCACCAGGGACATCTTCGAGGAGAGCTCGACTGGCTCAGCCCACTTCTGGCCATCAAAAAGTCGGCCAAACAGCTTTCCTACTCCCTCCACGCTCAGCATGCCAAAAACGTAGCTTTTACCGTCCTTTAGAGGAAGGTTCTCATGTGCTTCGCTGGCTTTCATGTCACTGAGGAAGGGGACAAAGCGTACCTCCGGCTCCCAGCGGGTGAAGTCGCCGGGTCTAACGCTCCTGCTCCAGAGCAGCTCCATACCTTTAACCTTGCCTCCTTCATCTCTGACGGGCGCTCTACCCGTCATCGTGAAATAGCCTTTGCTGTCCTGCTGAAGGTCGGGGTAGTAACTGAGGCGGAGGCCCAGCTTGACGGGTTCCTCCCAGTGGATATTGTCAGCCAGTATGGTTCCTCTGGCGATGAAGTGGTCGAACTTCCAAACAGGTGCCCCTTCCACGAGCACGTCATAGCGACTGTAGATAGTATCGCCGATGATAAGGTGGGACCTCCCCGCCTGGACTGCTTCGGTGGCCGTCCATATAATACCGTCTTGCGAAAAATGGTAAGTATCTGGACCGCCACGAAAAACGAGCCATTTGCCTTCGTGCGCGAACACCAGTCGTATTGTGCCGCGGGTAGTAGAATGGTATCCACCAAGCGTGGTAGCGACTTTAGAATGGATGAAGGACGGTGGCCACGGCGTGGTTTGTTTCTGCGCAGACGCTGGTACAGCCGGTAATATTAGTCTGCCATATAGCATCAATGCTATCAATCCAATCTTGTTCATATCGTTCTATTTTCTTGTCCGACCAGCAACTTACGCGCAACGTTTCCGGGCTTTACGAGGTCCTGATAAAAGCGGATTTAGCTCTCAGAAGATTCTTCCCCCCGTTCGTCCTCGCTTTGAGATTCCTCCCACTGTGACGCTTATTGTTCCTGCTCTGCTACGAGGCCCTGTTCCAGCATACGGGCATATTCAACACAGTACTTAGCCCAAGGCTGAGCTTCCAGTCGAGCTTTGGGTATTGGTTTACCGGTACCCTCGCATATACCGTAAGTTCCTTCCTCTATGCGTTGCAGTGCATCGTCGATTTCCCGCAACAGATTCCTTTCACTGTCCATCAATCCCAAAACAAACTCCTGCTCGTAATTATCCGTTCCTAAGTCAGCCATATGGATAGGCATGCTCGACAGGTCTCCGCTTGCATCCAGCCGAGATTTCTTCAGAGCTTCATCCTCGATTTCACTTACATTCCTTAAGATTTCCTTGCGTTTTTCCAAAAGCAATTGTGTGAAGTGCTCAATATCGGCGGCACTTAAATTATTTTTCTTTGTCCGATTTGAGCTTGTTTTCTCTTTAGCAGCCTTTTTGCGTTTTGGTGTCACTTTTTTATCGCCGACTTACTTCTAAGACTTTCCTTGTATATTTACCAAAAATATTATTGTAATATGTAAAGGTATCCTGTGTACAGCACTTCTTTTATCCAAAATCGTAGTGCCAAATCCAAAAAGTGTACTCACCACAATCAAATTATGCAAGCAAATTTACTCTTACTAATGCTAAGTTCCTGATAAATAAGTAGTTATAGTTACAAAAACCTGCTACATTTATTTCTATTGGCTGCTGTTTGATTTGCTATTGATTTGTCTGCCGTCTTTTGCAAATTTGCCCAAAGGCAGAAAAAATTTTTCCTGCCCTACTTTAGCTGTAAATATTCTGACGCCAAAAACTTTCTCAATTTGCTCAGGAAAGAAGACATCTTCGATTTTGCCGATATGGCTACTGCTATCAGTTCCCAGGAGCAGAACTTCATCTGCGTATTGCGCTGCCAGATTGATGTCCTGCGTTACCACTATGATGGTTTTGCCTTTTTCAAGTTGTGCTTTTTTGAGTAAATCATATATGCCGACTTGATGTTTCAAATCCAGAAAGCTTGTCGGCTCATCCAAAAGCAAAATAGCGGTGTTTTGAGCAAGTGCCCTGGCGATAAAAACCCGTTGTCGCTCGCCGCCGCTGAGATTTGCGAGCGGTCGCGAAGCAAACTGAATGGTATCGGTGGCCTGGAGCGCTTGGCTAACTATCTGCCTGTCGGCTTTGCTCTCAAATCCAAGTTGGCCAAAATAGGACGTTCTGGCCATTAAAACC
>JBHIDV010000078.1:0-9489 GCA_046760285.1 Sedimentisphaerales bacterium | reverse complement strand
AAACAATCAAGCCCGTCACTATGATTATGCTTCGCTGCATGAAAATATCTCCTCTAATATAGATGGTCTTATACCAAAACAGGGATTGCTTTTAAGAGCTTTGGTCTGCCGTTATGGCCCCAGGCACGAAGACTGGTCAAAGAAATAGCGCTGAAGTTTTTACCTCTAAGAACCAGGTGAAAGCGAACATCTGGTGGGACCTGCCTAATCAGCATCGATGTATGAATATCATTTTACAGCCGCTTCGTTAAGCTTATTTAGACAGGATTAACAGGATTATCCTGTTGTCCTGTCCTGATTAGTCACATACAGAAATGAGCATCGCAAATTAATAGCGCCTCATCCCCATCATCTCCTCCATCATCAGGTCGTATTCCTCATCATAATACTCCTCCTCCATCATATCATATTCCTCCAAACCAGGTGTAGGAAGCCGTCTTCTTCGTCCGCCTACCCTGCTGTCCCAGGCTCGCAAAGGTTCTTTCGGCTCTCTCTGCAATTTATTAATCTGGCTATATATAGCCAGCAGATCTGCAGACCAGTTGCCGGGTTTTATAGGCATGTGTTCTATATTTGTTCCATCGAAGCTGTAAAGCATATCAAAATAAAGTCTGGGACGCAGGTATCCTGCTCCTGACCAATCATTTACTGCTACCGCATCCACTAAGACCGCTCCAGTGCTATAATCAATTGATTCCGGTTCTGTGATTTGCTCTTGGGGCGCGACATAAGCTGTACGGGCGGTTCGCAAACCGCCCCTACTTCGTCCCGAGGTCCAGCCAAGACCACGGCGTCCAAAGCGCTCTTTTGGCTGTGGTGGCTCGGACTCTACAACCTTGCCTATAACTTCTCCGTACCTTACCGGAAAATCCTCACTGTACCAGTAACCCAACATGTACTTGGAGACCTGAACCGTAACTTTCTTCGCGGCTTCTTGGATGTCCTTGGCAAAGAAGTACAATCTGCCCGGAATGCTCACCGGCTCAGTGATGTCCGAAAACTTGCTCCATAAAATAACCTTCTTTGTAAAAGATTGGTGTTGCTTGGGGACCTGGTTTGTCCCGGCTACCGGATTAAAAACCCCTAATCGAATCCTGTACCGGTAGCTCTTGCCCGGCTGGACCGTATCATCATGAGCCCAGAACACCAGAGGTTCACGCCATTTAGCGAGGTCTGTTCTCGGCGTAAGTGAAATATCCTCAAATTCATAATAAACATCATTTGTCGATGGCCCCCTTGAAATTCCTCTGCCGCCTATTGGCATCATATACTCCGTCTCGATATCACGTTCTAGGCCTCCCAGGCCTCTTGTTCTTGGCCGACGCCTTCCCCTTCCACCGGCCAGTCCTGTATCACCGTAAAGCCCCGTATCGTCGTAAAGCCCCATATCAGTTCGACCCGTTCTAGAGCCTGGCCGACCCCTTCTCGGCCTGGCCCGGCTGGTACCATAAAGTCCCTCAGCAGAGCCATATCCCTCGTAATATGCTCCACCAGCCCTTGCTGTGCCTAATCTTCCTGCGGACAATCTGCTGCGCCTGCCGTCAAGCCGCTGCCCAAGCAGGCGTTCCTCCTCCTGCTTTTTTGCCTCTCTCTCCTCACGCTTGACCTCCATCTTTTCTTTACTCTGTAGCTCTAAAAATTTTGCATGTAGCGAAGGAGGAAACCATTCCTCATTTGCAGAGGCAATCTGATAAGCCTGCGGCTGCAGCAGGTCCATCCTCACTTCCGGGTCGTTAAATTGAAGCAAACGCACCTTTATCCCACCAGGCGGCAAACTTTCGATATCTTCTATAATTTCAAACATCCTTTTGCGATGGTCGATCTTACTGCGAGGCACATCTTGCCAATCGCTCCAACTGCCGTCATCAAGCAGCTCCTGTCTCTGCAATTGCACCGCTGCAAAAACCGGTACTGCCAAGCAGGGATCACGCCATTGCTCCGGAACATCAATGCCGGTAAAACTTTCCTTAAACCTCTCATATAATTGCTTAACATCAAACTTTGCCTCAACGGTTACCAAATCAATATCATCTGGTGCAGGTGCTGCGTTTTCATAAGGAACCTCCTCCGTAACCAGTAGTGTAGGTACGTAAGCTGCCGCCCTGATGTGCTCTACTGCTACATCCTCAACCTCACCAATTACTCCATCAATCAGCGGAAGAGCATAATGCCGGCCTCCGCTTATTTCTGTTGAGATGGCCGGAGGTAGTGGTATAGACCAACGCGTGTCAACACCGTTTATGGCCGAGGCGAGTAAGCCATCAAAACCAGCTTGTAAGTCACCATATATGCCCTGCCTTACCGGGTCGTTCGGCTCTAACGGGCCATTCAATTTCGACACATAAACTGACTTGAGCTCAGGCGGCTGCTTCAGCGTATACTCTAACTCCTTAGCGTGCTGCTGTAGTATATATTTATCAATCTCGCTGGGGCTAAACTTCTGGTTATCATAGCTTACCGCGTTAGGACTGATAAGAACACGCGTGATAAAAAGCCAGATACACACCAGCCCTACCACAGCCAACACTATCTTCTCGATATGTTCCTCAAAAAGGTTACCAATTTTCGTACCCATGTTTCTTTCCTCTCACCTGCATTTTATATCTTGCTTCAAGCTCCTATGGTGTCGGTTCAGGGTGTGCCTGTTTCGGTCTCGGCTTGCAACTCATCTTTGATCAGTTGGGGCTTTATCTCGTCATAGCCAGCCTTATTAAAGATATATTCGCAAATCAAATCCAACTCCACCACCGCGTCTTCGCCGTAACGGTATAAAATATGTTCATCACCTTCTGGGTCCACGGGCTGGATATTACTTTCCAAAATCGTTATCTGGTTGTGCTTGAAGGTTTTTGGCGGCTCCAGTCTACCATCCCAGCCTCTGAATTTGTGCTGCTTAGCGCTGCAAAGTTTCTGCATAAATGGCAAAACCGCGTCTGCACTAACCAGAACAGTAACATTAAAATGTATAACATCAATATCATCATTACAAAACCGGGCGGTGCAGGGTTTGGTAAGTCCATCCTCCACCGCAAGAACATAGCTGGGTTTATCTTCTAACGACCTTTTAGTTCTGAGGCCCCTCATGCTTTGCCTCATCCTGGGCCTTCCGTACCTTCTGTCCCTCAGGATAAAACTTACGTTCCACAGCCGTTTGACTGGCGATGTAAAAACGCTATCCGAGCCTGCATTCATAGCAGCTATCGTATCGAAGACATCTTCGATGACCCAGTAACCCAACTGCCAATACCAGCAATCCTTAACTGCCTCGTCTCTGCCCGGTTGCTGATATTCTCTCCAGAATTCGTATCCACTTATATCAATTGGATGAGCATAAACAGAAGCAGAGCTTGCTTTTTCTCGGCAAATCTCGTCTATTATGGTAGCGTCGATATCGCTGAGCCTGCCATAATATGAACCTCTAAAATACCTGGTAAATGACCTTATTGAAGATGGTCTTCTCCTGCCAAAGCGGCGGCGCAAAGATGTACTCTGCAAACCTCTTTCCAGCTCGCGATCTGAGGGACAATCAGAGGCATTTATTCGGGCAATTAGCTCGTCTACACCTTCACGAAATCGCTGGCCAAATTCCTCGAAAATCAAAGCTGACGTATCTGTCGGCTCGGGAAATATCTTGTAGCTTAGCAATTCTCTTTGAGTGCTTTGCTCCGCTATCAGCCTTATCTGATTAGCATCTTCGGCATAAGACTGCTGATACTTCTGCTCGGCCTTCCACTGCTCACGTGAAACAGCATTCATGCTCTGACTTTGCGCTATACTACCTTTACTAACACTTTCCGTTTTTATCTGTTCCTTGAGCTTGCTGCTAATTAATTGTGTAGGGATAAAAACAGCTATGGCCACCACCGCTATGATAACAGCTACCAATAGCGATGAATTATACCTGATGACGCTTAGTTTTTTTATGATTTCTTTGAAACCTGGTACTTCCATTTTAGCTCACCAATCTATTTAGGTAACTTAACTTCGTATATGAGTGCTCCAGCATCTTTTCAGTTACTTTAATAATTGCTCAACCCCTCCACTGCTCGCTCCAGGCGTAGTAGATGTAGTAGGTCGAGCAGGCCCATAGGGTGACCTGCCCCTGAACGTCGGCTCAGGCAAGCTGGGTGCATCTCTCCAAACAAATTTCACGTTTAATACAAACCAATGGTCGTTGATTTCATAAATAGGCCTACCCTTGCGGTCGAGCTTCGCTTGACCATATTCATCCAGCTCAGGAACCTTGCTGATAAGTTCTTTTGTCATGGGGTCAATCAGAACCTGTCTGCCAGCAGCACTGGTGGGGGGGGCACCGGGCTGAGTTGCCCCTACCCCTTCAGATATAACATCTATAACTCCTATACCCGCAGGCATTTCAACCGCCAAATCTACTGGCCCTTTATCCAGCCTGAAATGCTCATCACTAGCCCTTTCGTACAGCTCAAACGGGCTATTGCCATCAACAATATCATCGAGATGCAGAAGTCGCGTAATCAATCCCCATTTATCAGGTCTGTCTTCTACCCCGGCAGGGTCCAATAATTCGCCTATGTTTTCATAGGGACTGTAGCCGACTATAGTGACCACAAATCCAGATTTCTTTTCAACCATTTCCTCAGCCCCCAAGCCAAAGCCCAGAGCATACTCGGATATTGGTCCAACTCCTTCCATCCCCATCATCTCCTCCATCATCATTTCATACTCCTCATCGTACTCATCGTATTCCTCCTCACCTAATCCCATTCTACCCCTTCTCATCATAGCGGTTGCGTCAAATTGCGCTCTGGCAAGATCATCTGAAAAGTAAACCGACATACGGGTTACAAATAGCTGTTTTCGCTCCTTGCGAGGGGTACGCAAAACCGTTTCTACATCGCCATTTTTAAAAGCCTCATAAAGCTCCTTTTGTGCGGGGTTATTTTCCGCGTTCGGCAAAGCCGAGAGTATAGTTTGATGCAATAGCGGAACTATCTGCCGATACTTAAAAGGCTCAAACTGCTTTTTTATGATGGCTTCAGATTCCAAACCTCTGCGCTGCTGGGCTTCGAGCTCATCACGAGCCTGACTGGCAGTGTTAAGAACCTGGCTGATCTGTTGTCGAATTTCACTATTCCTGGCATAATTGAATCTATCCAGGCCGGTTCTGGCTAAACACATAAGGGAAACCAGAAGCAGCAAACATGCTGCACCAATAAAGTATTTGCTTTTACTGGCCCAGGCCATAGAACGGGCGATACTCCTTGGCAGCAGGTTGCTGGTTATCTCCGCCATGCCCAAGCCCTGCAGAGCAAGACCATAAACTACGCCGAAGTCACAAACATTCTCGTGGAATTTTGCTGCCGAAACGCCCGAAGCAATAGCAAGTCTTTTGAATGTATCCGGCCGTTCCACCGGTATCTGAAGTGTCTGCTGTAAATACTTCAGCAGCCCGCGCAACTTTGTCCCGCCACCCAGAGCAATAACCCTCGTAAATTTTGTATTGGGGTTGGAACTGTTGTAAAAGCCCAACGACCGCTGCACTTCGGAGACTAAATCGGTGAAAACCGGCTTCATCGCTTGCAATATCTGACGGGCATACTTGCTAACTGGAGCTGTACGTTTTAACTTCTCAGCTTTTTCAAAGTTAAGCTTAAATGCATCGGCTATCGCGCTGGTAAAAGCATTACCACCTATAAGGATACATCGCTGCCAAACCGTTGACTTTGTGCAAACCACCAAGTCGGTATTTTCCGCGCCTACGTTAAGAATAATAATAGCTTGATTATTCGAACTAACCAAATCAGCATAGTCATACAACACATAATTGTATAGAGCCATCGGGGCCATCTGAACATAGCTAACCGTCAGATTTTCTCTGTTAAAATTCTCCAATGCCGAGTTGACCACTTCATTCTTGATGGCAAAAATACCCACCTTCTTTTCGCCACTGTCAGCTTCCGTCATCAACTGCCAGTCCCACTGTACATCGTTGATATCAAAAGGAATCTGCTGAACGGCCTCGAACTTGACGATTTCAGGAATACGCTTCGGCTCCACCGGCGGCAGCTTGACAAAGCGTGCGAAACTGTTCTGGCTCGGTACGGAAATAATTATCTCATCATTGCCTAAATCGTTTCGCTGTACAAATTGGCGCAAGCTTATGGCAATCAGTTCGTCCCTTTCAGCAGCCTTGACCCCACTTCCGGAAAGGATTTTGCCGTGCTGGATATTATCGAAGCCGATTACTTCTACCACACCACCCGCGGTGCTCAAACGCAACGCCTTGAGGGAGCTATTGCCTAAATCTATTGCCCAAACCGTATCGATTATTGCCGCCATAACAGACCTCCCACTTTATAGTCGGCTCAATTCATTAGCCTTGTAAACTATTCCCAACTAACATAAATTATATCACATTATGAAAACTTTTTCCATAAATACTCTTGGCTGTAAAGTAAATAAATATGAAAGCCAGCAGATCGGGGAGTTTCTCGAACGACTCGGACTTAGCCAGCTCGAAACATCCCAGAAACCGGATTTGGTAGTTGTAAATACCTGCTGCGTAACCCGTACTGCTTCTGCCAAGAGCCGACAATACATAAGAAAAGCCCAAAAACTAAGCCCTGATGCCATTATTGTTGCCTGCGGTTGCCTGCCCAGCGTGCAAATCGGTGAGCTAAACGGCCTGAATCAAAATGTCTACTTTATCAGCCACCGAGACCAGCTTGCCACCAAGTTAAGCCAAATAGTCAACGGCAAAGCTACCACACTAAAATCTCGAGGCCTTCAATCTCGCCAAAACAACATAATTAAAACAGAAAGTAACTCTAAGGTCAAGTGCAAAAATAATTTGTTTACTCAGCAGGAATTACCACAATTAACCGCTTTCAAGGGCCAAACCAGGGCCTTTCTAAAGATTCAAGACGGCTGCGACGGCTACTGCAGCTATTGTATTGTACCCAAAACACGTCCTTTTGTTCACAGCAAATCCGTCGAAGCGGCCCTGAAAGAGGCAAGCGCCCTCGTCGAAGCCGGTCATAAAGAAATTGTCGTAACCGGCGTATTTCTTGGTGCTTATGGCCAAAAAACCGTCAGACGAAAAAACTGGCAAAGTAAGCAAAGCGACAAGTTAGCTGACCTTCTCGATAAGATGGCACAAATACCCGGCCTTGCCAGGATAAGACTAAGTTCACTGGAGCCGGCTGACGTGACGTCCCAATTGCTTCAGACCTTCTGCAAACACCGTAACATTATGCCTCATCTGCACTTATCGCTACAGTCCGGTTCAAACGCGGTCCTGAGAAGGATGCGCAGGCAATATACAGCCGACGATTTTAGAGATAAGGTGGAGCTCATTAAATCCCATCTCGATAGGCCAGCTATAACCACCGATATTATTGTTGGTTTTCCTGGTGAAACAGGCGCTGATTTTGAACAAACAGTGAATTTAGCCGAAGAGGTGGGCTTTGCCAAGATACATGTTTTTACCTTTTCGCCGCGAAAAGGCACTACTGCGGCTGAGATGCAAGATACTGTAGATACTAAAGTTACAAAAGAGCGGTCGAAAATACTACGCGTTCTCGATAGACAATTGCAAACCAATTTCCGTCAGCAATTTATAGGCGAAACAGCCGAAGTTCTGCTGGAAAATAGCGCCAGCCGACCTAAGGGCCGAGCTGAAAGATATTTTATGGTTGAGATACAAGCCGACGGTAAGTGCTTAAGAAAGAATGACTTACTTCAGGTAAATCTTACTGATAATGGCCAAGATTGCATGATAGGTAAGTTAAGATAGGCAAGAAAACATATAAACTAACCTCGCATAAATTTCAAAAAAACGCGTACTTTTTCAGCAAAAATTACCAAGATTTGAGCACTTTTTAACACGTCTACAAAATTGTAAATGCAGAATCCCAGAGACAATCATAGATTTGCCGTAAGCCAGAACCTTCAATGGCGAAGTTTAGCTGGATTTTCAAAAATCGACTCTGAGACTCGGAGGAGAGCTGATTTAAGGCCGATAAAATGGAAGATTTTGCTTGAATTGAAGGCATCTGTTTTGGTATAAATAAAGATGTGTGATTTTTGCTCCTGCGGTGCGGGATTTTCTACGATTTTTCCTACGACCGAGAAGTTATATATTGCAAAGCACAAGGTTACAGGGTACATTTTGCGCCGCAGAATCGAAATTCTATATTTCAATGTAGTTCTTTGAAGGAAGGAAGCGGAGTTCAGTCCCGTAACAACTGTCCTGGGCAGACATAGTAGAAATCAAAAATTCAAAGGTGAAATGCAAAAATTGTTCGTGTTTGTTGAAAGTGAGCCTGAGAGGTCGGGGCTTTGAGACATGGCCAAAGCCTGATCATCTTAACTTTTTTGAAGGAGGACTAAAATGTTAGCTAAGAAATGCCTTTTGGTGGGAATTTTCACTTTGCTCAGCTTGAGTTTGGCGATGGCGGCCCCACCTGCAGTACACCCAACGGCTGGAGAACCACTGGTGATAGACTGTCTCAGGGGTACTCCTGATGCAATTGACGGAGACCTGAGCGACTGGAAACTTGAAGCTATGACCCCAGCAGTCCTTGATACGAAAGAGCAGATATACCCTGGTGCCGCTCAGGGACCTGCCAGTTGGAACGGACCTGAAGACAGCAGTGGTGAGTTTTACTTGATGTGGGATGATGAGAATATCTACCTCGCAGTGGTGATGAAGGACGATAAGATTTCCATGAAGAAAGCTGGCAGCAGTATCTGGAATGCGGACTGTATAGAAATATTTTTCGCTACGACAGACGCAATTGCAGCACATACATCTACTATACATTACCAGTACGGCTTCAATGCCAATAACCAGAGATGGAACTGGTGCAACATGGACGGTTCTGGTCAAAGAGAACCTGATTACCTCCAGATAGCCTCCTCCCTAACTGCCGATGGATACATCTGCGAAGCCTCTATCGAATATGGACAGATGCTGTCATTAGATTTTGTGACGGGCAACACCATTGGTTTCCACCCTGTCTTTGACGATGCTGACAACGGCGATAGGAAACTCCAGATGACTTGGACTGGTCGTGAAGCTCATGACCAGAGTCAAGGATTTGGGCATATATTTCTCTCGCCCGAACCTGCCATCGTGCCGGAACTCAGTAATAATCCGAGACCTGCTAACCAGGCCACAGATGTGCCGCGAGATGTGACCCTTAGCTGGACGCCGGGGGTGTTCGCTGACAAACATGATGTGTACCTCGGAAACGTTTTCAACGATGTAAACGATGCCAGCAGAACCAATCCGCTGGGCGTGCTGGCTAGTCAAGGCCAAACCGCCAGCGCGTATCGTCCTGCTGTTGCTCTCGACTTTGGCCAGACTTATTACTGGCGAGTGGATGAGGTCAATGCTCCTCCTGACTATACGATATATAAAGGCGCTGTCTGGAGCTTTACGGTCGAGCCCATCGCTTATCCCATCGCTGGTACCTCTATAACCGCCACCGCCTCCAGCTTCTTCAG
>JBHIDV010000077.1:0-9609 GCA_046760285.1 Sedimentisphaerales bacterium | reverse complement strand
ATTCAGCAGGCAAAATCGACCACCAGAAATTGGCTAAAGTCGTATTTGCCGATGCTGAGAAGCTCTCGTCACTCAACAAGATAATCCATCCCTTTGTCCTAAAACGGGCTGAGGAGCTTATAGGGCAATATAACCGCCAAAAGTCAGTGGTGGCAATTGTACTGGATATGCCCTTATTAGTAGAGGTCGGGTGGGCCAAACGATGCGACAGGCTGATTTTTGTGGATTGTAAGCGGCAGATAAGGATAGATAGAGCCCAAAAGATGGGTTTTTTTGACGAAAATCAAATAAAAATTAGAGAAAATTTTCAGATTTCTCTGGACAACAAGGCTGCCATCGCCGATAATGTAATTGACAACAATTCTGACTTCCCGGCATTGGTCAGGCAAGTCGCTGATATCTTCTCTTATATTTGTGAATAATTAGGTAGTATAGTTTATCGCAGATTGCAGATATAAGTGTTAGAAACTATCTCAAAACTGTCGCTCCTTCGGCAAGCTCAGGATAGGCTCTGAGCGAAGCGAAGGGTCTGGTGGGCTGAAATAAAAGATTCTTCGCTGTGTTCAGAATGACAAATTGGTTTTTTGATAATTTCTTAGTCGTTTTCGAGAGTTAGGTTTTACTTTTACTATTCAAAGCCCAAATCCTACTGAATCCTACAAGAAGCTTGTTTAACTGAATCGTAACCATGCTTCTATAAGGGTGACAACGAATTTTTACGAATGTAAAAAGGAGTAATCATGGCTAAAGCTACTGCAAAAAATGAAAAAGCCGCCACTAAGAAACGCAGAACTACCAAGAGAAAGGCTGTCGACGAAGAGCAGGTCGCTGTCGAGCAAGCAGAGCAGACAGAACCGCAGAACGACCCCGAGACCACTTCAGCCGGACAGACCATCGAGACCGAGTCCGCTGAGCAAGCCCGGCAAAGAGAATTAGATGAAGAATCCACCCATGCTAAATATGAGCGGATCAAGAAGGGCGAACTATACCTGACAGACTTGCAAAAACTGACGGTGGCAGAACTGCACGATATCGCTAAAAAAGAGGGCATCACAGAATACAGCGCTCTGAAGAAGCAGGATTTAATCTTCAGAATTCTCAAAGAGCGTATTCGCCAAAACGGCCTGATGTATGGCGAAGGAGTGCTGGAAGTGCTGCCGGATGGTTATGGATTTTTGCGAAATCCAAGTTATAACTACCTGTCGTCGTCTGACGACATCTACGTTTCACCGTCTCAAATCAGGCGTTTCGGCTTACGCACTGGAAATATTGTATCAGGGCAAATCAGGCCGCCCAAAGATTCAGAGAAGTATTTTGCTCTTCTGCGGGTCGAAGCGATTAACTATGAAAACCCCGATAACCTGGCGGAAAAGGTGGTATTTAGCGATTTGACGCCACTACATCCGGAACAGCGCTTTATTCTGGAGACCGCGCCGGAAGAACTAAATATGCGAATAGTTGATTTGATAACCCCGGTCGGCAGAGGTCAGCGGGGGCTAATAGTTGCTGCGCCGCGAACCGGCAAGACCATCCTGCTGCAAAAAATTGCCAATGCCCTCAGTACTAATCATCCTGATGCAAAACTGATAGTGCTGCTGATTGACGAACGGCCCGAAGAAGTTACGGAAATGGAGCGGAAAACCGCTGAGGATGTTGAGGTTATAAGCTCCACTTTTGACGAACCGGCTGCACGTCATTGCCAGGTAGCGGAGGTAGTGATCGAAAAGGCAAAGCGAATGGTGGAGTACGGCCAAGATGTGGTGATTCTGCTGGACTCGATAACCCGCCTTGCTCGTGCCTATAATAACGAAACTCCTCATTCGGGTAAAATTATGACCGGTGGTATTGATGCCTCCGCCATGCAAATGCCCAAGAAATTCTTTGGCGCTGCCAGAAACGTTGAACACGGAGGCTCGTTAACCATCTTTGCCACGGCGCTGATTGATACCGGTTCAAAAATGGATGATTACATCTTTGAAGAGTTCAAGGCCACCGGAAATATGGAATTGCATCTCGACAGACGCCTGGTTGATAGAAGGGTCTGGCCAGCCATAGATATTAGCCGAAGCGGGACCAGAAGAGAAGAATTGTTGCTTGACCCAAAGGAGCTCGAGCTTACATATCGGCTCCGCAGAGTCCTTAGCGAATTGAATCCGGTGGAGGCAGTTGAACTACTGAAAAATAGATTAGCCAAGACCCGAACCAACGCAGAATTTCTAATGACCATGAACCTCGATTAGAATCGCAAATCGCAAATTGCAAGTCGCTAATCGCAAATCGCCAAGCGAGATGCCGGTAGATTTCATGTGTGGGTGTTGACCTCAAAATACGAGCGAATGTGAGCAATATGCCTACAAGACTCGATGACATATTATTTTCCGTTATCAACGAGCGAGACATTTCAGCAGCATTGGACCAGGCCATTCGTGAAGGATTGGTCGCTTGTTTTCCCGCTGACCGTGAATACTTCCAGCATCAAAGCTGGTGGCACTGCGTACCTGTCTTTCGGGTTCTGGGCATAAATGATAAAGGTTCAATCGTTGCGCACACTGCTGTAGTCGAGCGGACGATAAACGTCGGGCCCAACTGGGCAAAAGTGCGCACCGCGGGAATACAGAGTTTTTGTGTTCTGCCTGACTATCGAGGCACAGGTCTTTCCGACAAAGTTATGTCCATCGCCATGGACGAAGCAAATAGACGCGGCTTTGAAGCGGGGCTTTTGTTTTGCATAAGTCAGCTTGAGAAAGTCTACAAACGTATGGGCTGGACCAAGATTGATGTTGCGGTCTATATGGCTGACGCGAAAAAAAACAAAACATTGATACCGACTAAGAACATCACTATGTTCTATCCTCTGAATAAAAGTGTGCTTCCTTCCGGCGATATCGACCTTGCCGGCACCGACTGGTAATAAATAAACAGTTTAACCAACTTGGCCGTCCGGTCTGATGCAGAGTGTGCACTGCATACCAACAAAAATTGGTGGGCGGAGCCCACCCTACATCTGTCATATTCTTTGCTTTACATTATTGCTTGTTTTTATTAGGATAGATTGGCGAGTTTAATGCTCTGATGGATTTTTCTACAGAAAGTTGATTGGATAAGCACTATGGCAGAACAACTTACGAAAGTTTATGAGCCTAAGACGATAGAAAAGTGGGTCACGGAAATCTGGTTTGCTCATCCGTACTTTCATGCTGAACCCCGCCCTAAAACGAGGGGCGAGGGACGAGGGACGAACGACGAGCGACGAACCTATACCATTGTAATTCCACCGCCTAACGTTACTGCACCGCTGCATCTCGGCCATGCACTGAACAATACGTTGCAGGACATCCTTATTCGGTTCCGTCGGATGCAAAAATATAACACCTTGTGGATGCCTGGTACGGACCACGCAGGCATCGCTACTCAAACGGTCGTGGAGAAGCGAATCCTGTCAGAAGAAGGAAAACGCCGGACAGATTTTACCCGGCAGGATTTCGTCGCCCGCATACAGGCCTGGAAGGACGAATATGAGGCTCAAATTATCCACCAATTGAAAGCAATGGGCTGCTCTTGTGACTGGCAGCGTACGCGCTTTACCATGGATGAGGTATGTGCCAAAGCTGTCCGAGCCACGTTTTTCAAACTCTTCCACGATGGGCTAATCTACCGCGGCAAACGACTGGTCAACTGGGACCCAGCTACGCAGACGGTGCTGGCCGATGACGAGGTAGAACATGAATTGGTGGCCGGATTCTTCTGGTATTTGAGATACCCACTTGTTGAGCCCACTGATATTGCAGGCCAGCGGGTTGAACACGTTACTGTGGCCACGACCCGGCCAGAAACAATGTTGGGCGATACTGCCGTTGCCATGAATCCGGCTGACAAACGTGCTAAATCTCTGGTTGGCAGAAGAGTTCGGCTTCCCATTGTTGGCCGCATTATCCCCATAATTGCAGATGAGCATGTGGTTTTACCTGACCCTAATAGTGAAGATGAAAAGGCACGATTTTCTACTGGCTTTTTGAAAGTTACGCCAGCCCATGACCCGGATGACTGGGAGATCGGCCAGAGGCACAATCTCAGCGTCATCAATGTAATGGCACCGGATGGCTCGATTAGTGACAAATTTGGCTGGGAAGATGCTAATTCTCCAGAAGCACAATCTCTACTCGGTATGGACCGCTTTGAAGCTCGTGAGGCTATCGTGGAGTGGTTTCGCCAGCAAAATCTGCTTGAGGATGTCAGAGAATATGCTCATGAGATTGGTCACAGTTACCGCAGCCACGTCCCTATCGAGCCGTATCTATCCGACCAATGGTATATTGCTGTTAAGAAACCTATCGAGCACTTAAGAGAAAAATTCGGCGATGGGCTTATCAAGGGGACCGATGTTCCGGCAAATTCCTTGGCTGGTCTGGCCCTGAAACCTTTGCTCGATGGCCGGCTGCGATTTATTCCTGAGCGTTATGCTAAGACCTACCAAACCTGGCTGGAAAATCTGCGCGACTGGCCCATTAGCCGACAGCTCTGGTGGGGACATCAGATTCCAATTTGGTATTGTCAAAAATGCAACCAAATCTCGTCGTGTGTGATACATGATACGTATTGCGAGAAAGAAAAAAATCAAACTACGCAATACGCAATACGCAATACGCAATACAATATAGAAGACCCCACAAGCTGCGAAAAATGTGGCGGCAACGATTTGGTTCAGGACCCGGACGTTTTAGATACGTGGTTTTCATCGGCCCTTTGGCCGTTTAGTACCCTTGGTTGGCCGGATGAGACGCCGGAACTTAAAACATTCTATCCCAGCAACGTGCTTTGTACAGCCCGCGAAATCATTACGTTATGGGTCTCGCGTATGGTAATGATGGGGCAGTACTGTGTTGGGGATATTCCGTTCAGTGATGTTTATATTCACGCCATGATTCAGGATGGCGAAGGCCGAAAAATGTCCAAAAGTCTGGGCAATGGGATCGATCCGCTGGTAGCTATTAACAGCCATGGGGCTGACGCCATGCGGTTTACCCTGGCCAGTATGACCACCGAAACGCAGGACATTCGGATGCCGGTGGTAAAAATGACATTGCCGGATGGGCGGGTGGAAAACACGTCACCCAAGTTTGATACTGGCCGAAATTTCTGTAACAAGCTCTGGAACGCCTCGCGTTTTGCCTTGATGAACCTTGAAGGGATTGACCCAGCTAAATTCGACCCTGACAGAATGGATATTACTGACAAATGGATTCTGTCTCGCCTGGCCAAAACTATTGTCGAAGTCACGCGATCTCTGGATGAGTTCAAATACAATGAGCCGTTATCACAGCTTTACAGATTCTTCTGGAACGACTTTTGTGACTGGTATCTGGAGTGGATTAAACCAAGAATGCAGGACCAGCAGCAAAAGCAGATTGCTCAAAACGTTCTGGCCTTTGTGCTGGACCAGACTTTGCGCCTACTGCATCCGTTTGTGCCGTTCATTACCGAAGGAATATTCCAAAAGCTAAATGAAATTGCGCCGGTTCGGCAACTGCCGGGACTGGCGGAGGCTGAAAAATCCGAGGCGTTAGTAGTTGCCCAATGGCCGAGCGGGCTGGAGGGCCTTATTGACCAGGACATCGAAAAACAAATCAATCTGGTGCAAGAGCCGGTTCGGGCAATAAGAGATATCAAAAGCAAATATAACCTCGCCCCTACGGTAACGCCAACGACCTCAGCAAATGCTTCCACGCCAGTGGCAAAGGTCTTAAATGACAATGCCAGCCTGATTTGTCATCTGGCAGGTGTCCGGAACTTCCAAGCGGGACCCGACATCGTAAAGCCGAGAAGTGCTGCGACCGCCATAGTTAACGATATACAGATTTATGTTCACGATGTAATTGACCCAGAAGCCGAACAGACTCGATTTGAAAAACAAAAACAGGCGATAGAAAAAGCAAAAAAAACTGTGGAGGCCAAGCTAGCCGACAAAAACTTTCTAACCAAAGCTAAACCGGAAGTGGTGGCTCAAGCCAGAAACAGGCTGGCCGAGCTAACCGAACAGCTAAAGACTGTTGAAAAGCATCTTTCGGAATTAAGCTATTGAAACAAGGAAGGTGGTACAAAAATGTATGTAGAAGTTGAATTATCGCGCATTATCATTAACGAACAATCCGACCAGCAGATAATTGTCTTGAAGGAGCGTCACGGTCAGCGTGGTTTTCCTATTGTCATCGGCATAGTGGAAATTTTTGCCATTGACCGCCGATTGAAGGGCATCAGACCACCTCGTCCTATGACACACGATTTATTAGACAGCATAATCGAAAATCTCGGCGCTAAAATAGAAAAGATAGTTATAAATGACCTGCGCAATCATACCTTTTATGCGCAGATACACCTAAGTTCGAACGGGCGAACCGTTAAAATTGACTCTCGTCCTTCCGATGCCATTGCTCTGGGAGCAGCCTCAAATATCCCTATTTTTGTGGCTGAGCACGTGTTCGAGAAGACTTCCCAGTAAAAAAATTCGCCATAATCAGCAATGCCACGCCGATACACAGCAGACTGTCTGCGATATTAAATGCTGGCCAATGCCTGCCTGGCCAATACACCACGTCGATAAAATCTCGGACGCCACCATTGTTAAAAACTCTGTCCCAAAGATTCCCACAAACACCAGCAGCAAAAAGCCCCAGAGCAGCGTGAACCAATTTTGGCTGGGAGCCACTTAGAAGAAAAACCACTAAGATTACCACCAGTGCGATAACTGAGACTGCTATTAATAAGTTAGAGTGTCCTATGCCTACCCCAAAAGCAGCACCGGGATTTACTATCCTGACCAATTGCAAAAATCCATCTACAATCGAAACGCGATTGCCCGGTTTTTGCTCCAGCCAGCTAAATACTGCGCTTTTACTGGCCAAATCCAGCGCTAAACCGCTCGCCATTAAGGGCCAGAAAATAAGCTGTGCCTTCAGACCTGGCAGTACGAAAAATCGGCGCTTCGAGCAGGCCTGGCCTGAATTGAGCCCGGCACTATTTTCCTCTCTACTCAACTCCGTCACGCTCTAAATCCTATCAAACCGCTAAGTTCCATTACCTCGTAGGTTTCCGTATCAGTTCCAGCAACATATCTCGGCGAGGCAGATTATACCGCGCTAACTATCGCTGTCAAAGACTTTTACCAGCACGCAGAGTTTCTGTTTTTCTAAATGTTTGACATACTTAGCACGGCTTTATATCATATCTTGTTAATTCAATTGGAGTGTAAGGTTCGGACGAGGTAATACCTCGTCTCTGTTGCTTTTGACGGAAAGGTCCCTTGCTTTATGGCGAAACGAAAAGTAGTTTTGAAAAACAAGCCGTTTGTGCTAATCATCCGTGACGGGTGGGGCTATAATCCAAACCCAGTTGAGGATGAATATAATGCCATCAAACGTGCTCATACGCCGGTCGATGATATGCTGATGGCAGAATTCCCCAATTGTCTTATCCATACAAGTGGAGAAGATGTAGGCCTTCCAGATGGTACGATGGGTAACAGCGAAGTAGGACATCAAAATATCGGAGCCGGCAGAATCGTCCCGCAGGAATCAGTAAGAATCAGCAGAGCTATTCGTGACGGCTCGTTTTTCGAAAACAAAGAATTTCAGAACTTAATTGAATTTGTCAAGAAAAATAATGGCAAAATGCATGTTATGGGCCTGTGCAGTGACATCGGAGTACACTCACTTTTGGATCACCTTTACGGGCTGCTGGAGCTGGCCAAGAGAAACAGCATAAAAGATGTTTTTATCCATGCTTTTACCGATGGGCGAGATTCACCGCCGGATAGTGGTGTTGGATATATAGCCGATATTGAAAAGAAGGCCAAAGAAATAGGCGTGGGCAAGATTGCAAGTGTTGCCGGCAGGTTCTATGCTATGGACCGTGACAGCCGGTGGGACCGGGTGCAAAAGGCCTATGAATGTTTGAGGATAGGCAAAGGCCTTAAAGCCGGTGACGCTGTAGAAGCAATTGCAAAAAGCTACGAAAAAGGAGTCACCGATGAATTTATCGAGCCAACCTGCATCATCAACAATGACAACGAGCCGATAGCCACCATTGACGACGGTGATGGCGTAGTATTCTTTAATTTTCGGGGTGATAGACCTCGTGAACTCTCCAGAGCATTCGTTGAACCGGGCTTCAAAGAATTTCCCAGAACCACCAAGCCCAACATATATTACGTCTGCATGACAGAATACGATGTCACGATACCTGCGCCGGTAGCATTTCCCAAGCCGCCAAAGATGAAAAATATTTTAGGTGCATACTGGAGTACTCTGGGCTTGAAACAATTCCGCTGTGCCGAAACGGAAAAGTATGCTCACGTTACCTTCTTTTTCAACGATTACACCGAAAAGCCGTTCCGTGGCGAAGACAGACAAATTGTGCCTTCGCCACGAGTCAAAACGTACGATTTGAAGCCTGAAATGAGTGCCTACGAGGTTGCCGATGTTGTTCTAAAAAGACTTGACACAAATAAATACGATGTAATGGTGGTCAATTTTGCCAATCCGGATATGGTTGGCCATACCGGGATACTATCTGCGGCAATTAGAGCAGCAGAGGCGGTCGATGAATGCGTCGGCAGAATCCTCGATAAAGTCAAGAGTATGGGCGGCGCAGCAATAGTAACGGCAGACCACGGCAATTTTGAAAAAATGATAGATGGGAACCCTGACATCCCCCATACTGCTCATACCATTGGCGATGTGCCGCTGATTGTATTTGATAAGCGCTACAAAAATAGAAAGCTGCGGCAAGGAGGCAGATTAGCCGACGTCGGGCCTACATTACTGGAGATGATGGGACTGCCGAAACCCGAAGAGATGACCGGCCAAAGCTTGCTGTAACACTGATAAAAAGGTCGCAGTAAAAATGGAGCCACAAGCAAATTGCCGAGCCATCATATAAGCTCGGGGCAAAAAGTAGCAGGATTTGCAGTACAAGATACGAGAAATTTGGTGGAGGTGACTAAAAATGAAAGCGATAAAACTACTGACATTAGCTGTGGTATTTATTTGTCCGGCTGGTCTTTTTGCAGGCAATTCATCAGCTGATGAGGGCAGCAAATACCTCAATGCGGTGCGGGAGTTTGCAGATAATGTGCTAAAATACGGCAGAGATACCTACGGCCCGAAGCACACGCCTTTATTTGTCGACGGCCTGAACATCCACACCCACGAGCCGGTGAAGTGGATAGCCCCCGACGGCGACAAATGGGTTCTTTCCAACCTAGCTTCTCAGCAGAACCTCTTCCGCACCCTCGATGGCCTCAGCAAGATCACTGGTGACCCGAAATACCGGCAGGCAGCTATGGAGGCAATTGAGTATGCCTTTGCCAATCTTCGGAGCCCCAATGGTCTGTTGTATTGGGGCGGTCACAGCGCATACAACGCATTGGCTGATAAGCCATGCGGCAGGGGAATACATGAACTTAAGGGTTTTTACCCCTACTACGAACTGATGTGGCAAGTTGATCCAGAGGCAACAAAGACGTTCATCGAGGCCTTCTGGTCGGCTCATATTATCGATTGGTCAAATCTTGACATGAATCGCCACGGAAAGATGAACGAGCGTTTAGAGGAA
>JBHIDV010000076.1:0-9669 GCA_046760285.1 Sedimentisphaerales bacterium | reverse complement strand
TGTATTTTCACATTATCAAACGAACGATAATATTGTTTATTCTGGGGATGATAGCACAGGGGTATCTGCTGGAGTACGATTTGTCAAAGCTGCACATCTATTGTAATACACTTCAAGCTATAGCAGCCGGGTATCTAATCACTTCGATAGTGCTGCTCAACCTCAACATCAAATGGCAGCTCATAACAATTGCAGGATTGCTTTGGGCGTTTTGGGCTTTGTTGGCATGGGTACCGGTACCGGAATATGGTGCAGGTGTATTGACGCCGGATGGGAACCTGGCAATTTATCTGGATAAAATGATACTGGGACGATTTCAAGATGGAACCAGCTATACATGGATTTTGAGTAGCATGACATTTGGCTGCACGGTGATGCTCGGAGCACTGGCAGGACAATTACTGCGTGCCGATAGAAGAGGAGCAATCAAGGTTGCCCAGCTTACAGCAGCAGGACTTGGCTGTCTGGCATTGGGTTTGTTCTGGCATAATTGGTTTCCGATTATCAAGCATTTATGGACAAGTTCGTTTGTGCTTTTTTCCGCAGGATTGTGCTACCTGCTCCTGGCGCTATTCTATCTGGTGATTGATGTGTGGGGTTTGCGTAGGTGGGCTTTCGGTTTTGTGGTAATCGGGATGAACGCAATCGCGGTGTACATGGTAACGAGGTTGTTCAATTTTCGCCATATTGGCAATATTTTTGTGGGCAACCTGGACAAATGGTTAGGGCCGTGGAATGATTTTGTACAAGCTGTGGCGGCATTTGCAACTATTTGGCTGATTCTCTACTGGATGTACCGCAAAAAATCATTCATCAAGATCTAATTGGGATTCTTTCATAAAATGAAGGAAAATATTAATCGAACATCCGCTGTGGCGGATTGATAGGGGTGTTATAGAAGAAAATGATGAACAGTAAATCCACTAATACGCGTCGTGATTTTCTCAAAGCCGTAGGCTTTTATAGTACAACCTTTGTTGCTTCAGGGTGCATAAAGGCTACAAGACAACCAGCAGGTCAAGCTCGCCAAGAAAGACCTAATATCCTCTGGATAACTTGCGAAGACATCAATCCCTATTTAGGTTGCTACGGCGATACTTACGCTATAACTCCGAATCTTGATAAATTGGCCAGCGAAGGTATACTATACACTAATGCCTATGCAACTGCCCCAGTATGCGCACCGGCACGGTCGTGTTTAATAACCGGAGTTTATGCTACTACTCTGGGAACTCAACATTTGCGGTCGGAAATAAACCTACCAAAACAAATCAAGTGCGCACCTGCGTACCTGCGGGCTGCTGGGTATTACTGTTCAAACAATTACAAAAAGGATTATAACTTCACCGATGTAGGTGTTTGGGACGAATCGAGCCACGAGGCTCACTGGCGAAAACGCAAGCCGGGCCAGCCATTTTTCAGCGTCTTCAATTTCACATCCACCCATCAAGGACAAATCAATGGCTCCGATGAGGAGTTTTTCACTAAGTACAGCTCAAAGCTCAAACCTGAGGAACGTCACGACCCGGCCAAGGTTAAACTGCCACCTTACTATCCCGATACACCCATGATACGGAAAATCTGGGCAAGGTACTACGACCTGATTACCTTTATGGACAAGCAAGTTGGAGATTTGCTCGCTCAGCTTGAAGAAGACGGCCTGGCTAATAATACAATCGTATTCTTTTTTTCAGACCACGGCTTAGGTGTTCCTCGGCATAAAAGAACGTTGTACGATTCCGGCCTTCATGTACCGTTAATCATTCGTTTTCCTGCCCGCTATCAAAGCTTCTCACCGGTCAAAGCAGGCCAAGGGGCCCCCAAACGCAATCTTTCGCGTTTGGGCAACCCCCAGAAAACCGATAGACTGGTTAGTTTTGTTGATTTTGCTCCGACCGTGTTGAGCCTGGCTGGCTTGCCAATTCCTGATTACATGCAAGGGCGGGCGTTCCTTGGGCCTCAGGCAGGACCTCCACGGAAATATGTCTTTGGCGCAGCCAGCCGGGTGGATGAAGTTTATGAACTTTCTCGCTGCGTGCGTGACAAGCGTTACAAGTACATTCGCAATTATATGCCACATCTGCCGTATGTGCAGCCAAGCGAGTATCCGGACAGAGCCGAGATTATGCAGGAGCTGCGCAGGGCAGTCAAAGAAGGCAGACTGTCGAGAGTACAAAAATTATTCTGGCAACCAACTAAGCCGATTGAGGAACTCTACGATACCCAAGCCGACCCACATGAGTTACGAAATTTAGCTGATTCCTCACAGCACAGACGCATCCTGGAGCGGATGCGGCGAGTGCATCGCAAATGGATGTCCCGAACGCGTGACATAGGACTGCTGCCGGAGGCAGAAATGCACATCCGCGCCGAAGGTTCGACGCCGTATGAGATCGCACAAGACCCCAATAAATATCCGCAGCAGCGTATCTTAGCTGTAGCTGAGCTGGTTGGTGCCGGAGAGCAGAAACTACAAAAGCTGATTGAGCTTTTAGAAGATGACGATGGCGCTGTCAGATATTGGGCCGTGGTCGGCCTAACCGTCATTGGAGCCGAGGCGGAACCTGCTACGGAGGCACTGCAAAAGGCTCTAAAAGATAACCAGCCGAATGTTCGATTTGCTGCAGCCGGAGCATTGTGCAAATTGGGCTTATGTGAGAATGCCTTGCCGGTGTTGGCCGAGGGTCTTCAAGACGCTCGCGAAACGGTAGTCCTGCACGCCGCACGTGAAATCCAGGGTATTGGTGACAAGGCGTGCCCTATTGTGCCGCAAATACATAAAACTCGGGCAAGATGCAAGAATCCGGACGGCAGTTACAAAAATAACAATCACGCCATGTTTATTGATTGGGCCTTAAAATACGCCTTGCAAAACTGCCCGAACAGATAGCCACGAAAAGGCTCAAAAGGATAGAAAATAAAAGCTGAAATCTTTGTGCCTCTTTGTGGCAAACAATCAACCTAATCTTTGTGCCTCTTTGTGGCCAAGGATTAATCCAACTCCATTGGAAAATAGTTTCTGGCGTTATTGAAGCAGATATCTTCGACCATTTTTCCCAGCAACTCTTTATCGTCGGGCAAAAGTCCTGCTTCGACGTCGCTTCCGAGCATATCGCAAAGCACCCGGCGAAAATATTCATGTCTTGGAAACGACAGAAAACTCCTCGAATCGGTCAGCATGCCCACAAACCGGCTCAAAAGGGACATGTTCGATAGCACACGCAAATGCTGTTGGATCCCGTCCTTTTGGTCGAGAAACCACCATGCAGAACCATATTGTATTTTTCCAGCTGTCGTGTCGTCCCCTCGGCCTTGCTCGGGACAGGCCTGGAAATTGCCGATCATGGTAGCAATTAGAGCATTGTCCCGTGGGTTGAGATTGTACAGAATCGTCTTGGTCAGCGAGCCAGCCGAGTCCAGACGGTCGAGGAATTTGGCCAACGGTTTGGCTATCTCGAAATCGCCAATCGAATCGTATCCTGTGTCCGGGCCGAGCGCTCTAAGCATTCGTGTATTGAGATTTCTAAGCGCACCGAGGTGAAGCTGCTGAACCCAGCCAGATTCATAATCCATCAGAGCAAATTCAAACATCATCGCGGATTTGAATTTGAGACGGTCGCAGTCAGCCAGTTCCTTTCCAGACCTGATTTTGCTGAAGACCTTCTCGATCTCGTTTTCAGTGTAATCTTCGGCGTAAGCGGTTTCGAGCCCATGGTCCGAGAGCCGACACCCATTTTGATGAAAGTAATAGTGGCGTTGACGGAGGGCCTCAATATATGAATGAAAGTTGGTTATTTCCATGTCGCAGATTTCTTCGAGCTTATCGATAAATGCGTTTAGAGCCGAGGCGTTTTCAACTGCCATAGCTTTATCCGGCCGCCAGGCTGCGTGGACCTTAATCTCAAAACCATCGGCTCTGATTTTCTTATGAGCCGAAAGAGTATCCAGCGGGTCTTCGGTGGTGCAGACTAATTTGACATTCATCTTGCGAAGAAGGTTACGGACGCTAAAGGCCGGCGTTCGTAGCATATTGCTACAAGCCTCATAAATTTGCTCTGCGGTACTCGGATTTAATAGCTTGTCACTTATTCCGAAATAACGTTTAAGCTCCAAGTGTGTCCAATGATACAGTGGGTTTCCAAGGCAGAAAGGGACAGTTTCAGCCCATTTTTCGAACTTTTCATAATCACTTGCATCGCCGGTGATATATTTTTCCGCAATGCCGTTGGTCCTCATGGCCCGCCATTTGTAATGGTCGCCGTAAAGCCAGACTTGGGTGATATTGTCGAACCGATGGTCAGATGCAATTTGGTCGGCTGGCAGATGACCATGATAGTCGTAGATAGGCACATCTTTAGCGTATTCGTGATAAAGGGTCCTGGCGGTTTTGGTTTGCAGGAGAAAATCTTCCGTCATAAAATTAGCAGCCATCCTTCTGTCCTCTGTTTTCTGTCTTCTGTTCTCTGTCTTCTGTCTTCTTTCGTGTGGGCGGCTCGAACTTTGCCATTTTTTCAGCCCAGTCAGCGACTTCGCTTTTGGTCTTCTTCAGGCGGCCGGATACAGGCCTGCCAGCTTTCTTTTCTTCTTCACGGACTTTGTGCATCCATATGGCGTAGGCTATCCATCCGATTGCCAAAAGCGGCAAGGCAATTAGCATAAAAATCTTGTACATAGCGTCTTTCCTTAACCAAAACCCGTGGTTTTACCGTGGGCCAAATATTTAGCCCCCAAATTTATTTAGGGGTTTTGCCACTAAAATACCAAATGTGCTCAATAGTTACAAAAAGAAGTATAAAATTTGTTTGTTCTGAGTAAACAGTCAATCTATGTAATGTCATTGCGAGGCCTGAAAGGCTGTGGCAATCTCAATTGCCTGCGAAGGTGAGATTGCTTCACTTCGTTCGCAATGACACTTTGGATGAAACAGTCAATAATTGAACGGTTTTTTACCCTGCTTTACTCGGCAATTACTTTGCATCTGCCGTAACGTATGGGTTAAAAGCTCTGCCAGTTTCTCATCGCCCATACTTCGTGCCTGCTCGGCGGAGATGGCTTTGCCGTAGTAGACCGAGACCGGCCCGGGCGAGAAAATCCTCTTATGCCTTGGCCAACATTCAAAGGCACCGTCAACCAACACCGGCACCACTGCTGCTTGTCCTCGTCTGCATAGAAGACCAAAGCCAGGCTTAAAGGGCATAATTTTCCCATCGTTGGTACGCGTAGCCTCCGGATAAAGACAAACGCCCAGTCCTTCTTTGAGTTTGCTGATAATCCTTTTCATTGAAGATACGTCTGCTCTGTCACGCTTCACCGGTACTGCATTCAACGAATAAATCAGCAGGGCAAAAAACTTATTGCGAAAAAGTGAGTCACGGGCAAGAAAACACAAATGCCGTTTCAATGCCACCCCGCAAAGCACTGGATCAAGGTAGCTTTGATGGTTACTGGCCAATATAAAAGCTCCCTGCTCAGGGACATTCTCTCTGCCGTAGACACGAATGCCAAATATAAGAATACAAAAAACCCTGCAGGCCCAACGAGCCAGCCAGTACCAAATTATCCGCAGTTTTTCTTTAAGCACTTTTCTCCTATATAGTGCAAAACCTTCTGTACAACCTGCTCTACACTTAAATCAGTGGTATCGATAACAATAGCGTCGTGGGCCGGCATAAGTTTCCCGACCGCTCTGCTCCGGTCGCTTTTGTCTCTATGCTCTATAGTCCATTGTATTTGCTCAAGATTTACGTCTAACCCTTTGGCCCGCAGTTCAGCTTGTCTTCTCTTTGCCCGGACCGCAATATCAGCCATTAGATAAAATTTTATGTCAGCATCAGGAAACGCTACTGTGCCCTGGTCTCTTCCTTCGGTAACGATTTTTTTCGCACCTTTTGCAAATTGCCTTTGCATCTCTACCAATTTGGCTCGCAGCGAAGCTTTTGAGGCAATATGCCTGGCACTGGCGGTTACTCGCGGCTGGCGTATCTGTTCGGTGACGTCAACGCCATCTATGAAAACTGCCATCTGGCCATCTCTTTCCAAAAATTGAAAGTCGGTGGTTTGCATAATTTCGAGCAGCTTCTCTTCGTTATGCATATCGACCTTAGCTTCGATAGCCGCCAATGTCACAGCTCGATACATTGCACCAGTATCGAGAAAGCTCGCGCCGAGCTTTTCCGCCACAAGTTTCGCCACGGTGCTCTTGCCACTGGCCGCAGGACCGTCAATTGTAATGACCATTTCCGCCATCTCATTGTGGCTTCCATTCGGCGTTCTGTTTGTACTGCATTAACTCTACCACCGCACCGTCTTTAGTTTTATAAAAACCAATGACAGCAAACCCAACATCGAAAGGCTCTAAAAGCACCTCCATACCCTTACTGGCCTCTGCCAAATCGGGAACCGAAAAAGCTATGTGCGGCTGGGTGCGGACAGGACCGTCAACAGGTGAGTCCGGCTCAAATCTCAGCCACTCAACTCTGAAGGGGTGCTCGTTAGGATTAGTTACCCATACACGCGTTGCTGCCACAAAATCTTCGCCCTGATGCTTCTGTTCCGTAACCAGGCCCACATGGTCAAATTTCAGCATACTGTTTCTCCTAAATTCTTGGCTCGACTGATTTATACTACAACCTGCAAATATTACGACACCACCTGCTAACAAAAAACAAGTCTATTCATTTCCCAACCTTCCCCTACGCCGTTGTGGCTTTTTGTTTTTCAGCTTTGACCACGATAATACTGGTATCATCAATCTGCTCAGCAAGTCCCACAAAGCGTCTTCTGTAGCCCAATATATTTTTAACCATTTGCTGTGCTGTGCCGTCGGTAAATTTCTTTGCGGTCTGAAGCAGTTTCTCTCTGCCCCACAACTGGCTGTCAAAGTTAGCTGCGTCAATCAGTCCATCGGTATAGAAAATCAAACAATCGCCGTCTTTTAGCTGGACCGTTTCAATCTCATATTTTGCCTTTTCCTCAACCCCCAGCACAAGTCCGCCTTTTTCCAAATCCGTAGTCTGGCCGTTTCTTATCAGCACAGCCGGTTCATGCCCACAATTGCAATAGGTTACTGTCTTTTCTTTAACATCGATGATTGCATAAAGTAACGTGACAAACTCACCATTTCTGCACTCGCGGCACGCCATCTCATTAAGCCTACCGATAATTTCTTTGATCACATCTGCCTTACATTTGGTCTCAGCACAAACATGCAAAACTCCCTGACACGGCATCAACGCGTTGGCGTACGCTTGTACCGCACCCTGGAACGAACTCATCATAATTGCCGCAGGAATCCCTTTGCCTATCACATCTGCAATCGCCACTACAATACATCTGTCACTGACTTGAAGAAAATCATAGAGATCGCCGCCGACATCAAAACAGGGAATATAAGTAGCAGCTATATCCAGACCCGGCATCACCGGCGGCTTAGCCGGAATCATCCTTCGCTGAATAACTCCTGCCAGCCGCATCTGCTCAGCCGCTCGTTGTCCCTCAATAGCTTCGGCATAGAATTTAGCGTTAGTTATCGCCACAGCGCACTGCGACGCGACCGCCCGGGCAAGGTGAATATCATCCTCGTCAAAGTGCTTGGGCTTGGGACTATACAGCCGAAGCACACCAATATGCTTATTCTTGAACTGCATCGCTACGGTAAGCTGGCTGACCAGCCCTTCTTTAATGGTCGCCTCTTTGTATTTGACTCTGTCATCGACCCGCATATCGTCCAGTACCACCGCCTCGCCTGCGAAAGCAGCTTTAATCACTGAATCATCTTTTGAAACGACGCCTTTATCGCGGTACTGTTCGCTAAGGCCGTACGTACTTTGCATCTTCAAATCGTTGGTCTGGTCATCCAGCAGACGGATCGAGCAGGCCTTAACCCCTACGATTTTCACCGCCGCCTCTGCCAGCTTATCCAGCACCTCCTGGAGCGAAAAATCCCCCGCCACCAGCGTAGTAAGCTGATAAATCTGCTCGTCCCTTTCTATTTGTCTTTTTGTCTTTCTTGCCATAATCTGCTGCTTTTGTAAACCGACCGGATTATACTCGACCTTGACCTCTTAGTGAACCTTAATCTATTTTCATACTGTATATCTGTTAAATTGTTCACTTGTACGAATCAAACATATTGAATAATATAATTGTCATCGTGAGATGATTTGATTTAGTCAATAGACCACAGCAAATAGTAAATTGAAAATGCCTCAGGTAGCCAAACACATAATTTTTGTTGGCCGAGTCCAGGGGGTGGGCTTTCGCTTCACCTGCCATCATATAGCGAACCGTCACCAGCTAACTGGCTTTGTCCGCAACTTACCGGACGGCAGCGTGGAAATGCTGGTCCAGGGCTGGCCCGAAGATATAGATAATTGCATACAAGACATAAAAGCTTCTTTTGCCGGCTATATAAGAGAGGCCAAAATCAACGACATCCCCGTCAAACCAGAATACAAAGACTTCAGAATCACCTTCTAAACTTCACGCAATACGCACGCTTGCCCTGAGCGAGGTCGAATAGAATAACAGGAAAATATAACTTGCAGCTCATACTGTTTATACGTATAATAAGTCCTATTCGGGTTCTTATACGGCACTGTGTAATTCAGAAGCCAGGCAAGAGAAATAGAAGTGAAATTCAGTAAAATGAAAAAAGGAGTGATTATCGTTAATCTCATCGGTCCCGTTACGCCGGATAGAAAGGCAAAACCCACTCCCACTCGGGGAGTCGGGGCTTGTCAGAATAAGCTAAACTGGGAGGGAATTTGCAAGATGACCTTGAAGTTCTACCCCCTGAGCTTGGTAGAGGAAGTTTGGGTAGAAAATAGAGATGGCGAACTGTGCTATAATAAATTGATGCCAGAAGAAGAGGAGAAAATTACACCCACTGAAAAACCAAGATTGGTGATCAAAGAAACCATTGTGGTGGGGCCAGGTGAGGAAGGCTCAGGTTACGCTCATGCGATTTTTCAGCCAACCGATGAAGAGCGGAATCAATAGCCTGACTTTTCTATGCTTGAGGGGGGCGGGGTATTCGTAGCTCGTAGCAACCGCAGGCATTCATTATTATCCGTGATGACCCAACCGTAAGGATAGATGCTTCAGGTAGACCTATTTACACTGAGAGGACTTTTACTACTTTTCTTCCTTACGCTGGTCCCCAAGGGCCTGAAGACCTTGTGTCTCTCCGGAGGGAGGTTGGTGACAGAACAAGGTTAGTTCTCGGACCGCGTTTTACATGGGCGATAATAAATGCCAAAGTAGGTGAGTATTTAATTCCCACCCGCATAGACGGAACCTCGGTTTATAAAATGGAGGAAAGAGAGGTGCCCGGCTACGTGTTTGAGAAGTTCAGGCCATTTTTGATAAAATTTAAAGCATGTCAGAGAACAGAGAGTTTGCGAGAGAATACAGATCAGGTTTAGCCAGGGAGCTTCTCAAAGAGCAAGAGAGGGAGGAGAGAAGGCGACTTTTAGAGAAAGCAAGGCTGACCCTGGATTATCGTTTGGCCCGAGCCGAGAAAAGAGCTTTGTCAAGGGGAGTAGATTTTTTATCTCCTCAAATCCTTAGGCAAAGGGAGCTCCAAGAGGAAAGTCCACCAGGAGGCATGGAAAGCCATTTTGTTTCCAATGAAGGAAGCCTCTATAAGCTTTTTCCTTATTTAGACGG